>JBJEZV010000067.1:0-2214 GCA_051887595.1 Comamonas sp. | reverse complement strand
TGCAGGACGCGGGTAATGTGGGCTCCATCTTGCGTTCCGCATCTGCCTTTGGTTTCAAGCAAGTGATTGCCATGAAAGGCACGGCTGCGCTGTGGAGCCAGAAAGTCTTGCGCGCCGGTATGGGAGCACACTTTGCGCTGCATCTGGTGGAGGGGGTGGAGCCACAGGCGTTGGAGCAACTGCAAGTGCCTTTGCTGGTGACCAGCTCCCACCGGGGAGACTTGATTCACCAGTCCACTTTGCCGTGGCCTTGTGCCTGGGCCATGGGTCACGAGGGCCAAGGTGTTGGCGCGCAGGTTGAAGCGCTGGCGCGTCAACATGTGCGGATTGCTCAGCCGGGAGGAGAAGAGTCGCTCAATGTGGGTGCAGCCGCTGCCATTTGCTTGCATGCCAGCGCAGTTTGCGCTGCACAGTGCGCCTGAGAAGCACTCACTCGCAAGGGATTACCCATGGGGTGAGTAAGGAGGTGGATATAATGAGAGGCTTTTCAGCATTATTTCCATACGCCTAGCGACGCTTCCCTCGCCATCCATTGCAGACAAGCAACATGCCTGCCCGACGCTAGTTCGGGATTGGCACGCGCTGGGCGTAACCGTACTTAGAACCGGAGAATCCAGTGCTTTTGTCTCTTCAGGGAGCTTTCCCATCCGCCATCTTGGCGCTCGCAGACGGCACGGTCTTTATTGGCAATTCCATTGGTGCGCAAGGCACCACAGTGGGTGAGGTGGTGTTTAACACCGCTATCACTGGCTATCAGGAAATCCTCACCGATCCTAGCTATTGCCAACAGATCGTTACGCTGACTTACCCCCACATCGGCAACTACGGTGTGAACCGAGAGGATGTGGAAGCAGACAAAGTCCATGCAGCAGGCTTGATCATCAAGAACCTGCCACTGCTCGCCAGCAACTTCCGACGCAGCGAAACCCTGAACGAATACCTGGTGCGTAACAACACCGTGGCCATCGCCAATGTCGACACGCGCAAGCTGACGCGCCTGCTGCGTGACAAGGGTGCCCAAAATGGTGCCATCGTTGGTCTGGCGGCCGGTGAAGCGGTCACACAAGCCAAGATCGATGAAGCACTGGCTGCAGCCAAGGCTGCCCCTGCCATGAAGGGCTTGGACTTGGCCAAGGAGGTCACGACCCAGCAGTCCTACGAATGGACCGAGACCGAGTGGAAGCTGGGTGAAAGCTACGGCAAGCTGGAGAACCCTAAGTTCCACGTCATGGCTTATGACTTTGGCGTCAAGCACAACATCTTGCGCATGCTGGCTGAGCGCGGCTGCAAGCTGACCGTGGTGCCTGCTCAGACACCAGCCAAGGATGTGCTGGCGCTGAACCCCGATGGCGTGTTCCTTTCCAACGGCCCTGGCGACCCAGCGCCTTGCGACTACGCCATTGCTGCGGCGCAAGACATCATGGCGGCGAAAAAGCCTTTGTTTGGTATCTGCCTGGGGCACCAAATCATGGCTTTGGCCTCGGGCGCCAAGACCTTCAAGATGCAAAACAGCCACCATGGCGCGAACCACCCTGTGAAGGATCTGGACACTGGCCGCGTGAGCATCACCAGCCAGAACCACGGCTTTGCGGTGGAAATGGAAACCCTGCCTGCCAACCTGCGCGCCACGCACGTCAGCTTGTTTGACGGCACGCTGCAAGGTCTGGAGCGCACCGATGTGCCTGCATTCTGCTTCCAGGGCCACCCCGAGGCTTCGCCCGGACCTCATGACATTGCCTATTTGTTTGACCGCTTTACCGCGCTGATGGAGAGCCACAAAAATGCCTAAGCGCACCGACCTCAAAAGCATTCTGATCATTGGCGCTGGCCCCATCGTGATTGGCCAAGCCTGTGAATTTGACTACTCTGGCGTACAGGCCTGCAAGGCACTGCGCGAAGAGGGTTACAAGGTCATCTTGATCAACAGCAACCCTGCCACGATCATGACCGACCCCGCCACGGCAGACGTCACCTACATCGAGCCCATCACTTGGCAGACGGTGGAAAAGATCATCGCCAAGGAGCGCCCCGATGCCATCCTGCCCACCATGGGTGGCCAGACCGCGCTGAACTGCGCGCTGGATCTGTGGAAGCACGGCGTGCTGGACAAGTACAACGTGGAGCTGATTGGCGCTAAGCCTGAAGCCATCGACAAGGCTGAAGACCGCCTGAAGTTCAAGGACGCCATGACCAAGATTGGTCTGGGCTCCGCAC
>JBJEZV010000066.1:0-2214 GCA_051887595.1 Comamonas sp. | reverse complement strand
GCCCATCAGCAAGATGGAGTTGGTGCAGTTGCCGCCAATCCAGTTCTTGCCACCAGCGGCCAGCTTCTTTTGGATCAGGTCGTCATTGACAGGGTCGAGCACGATGACCGCATCTTCTTCCATGCGCAGCGAGGAAGCTGCGTCAATCCAGTGACCTTGCCAGCCTGCAGCACGGATCTTGGGGAACACTTCCTTGGTGTAGTCGCCGCCTTGGCAGGTGATGATGATGTCGCACTTGGACAGCTCGGCGATGTCGTTGGCGTCCTTCAACTCGGTATGCACGGTGGCCATCGCAGGGGCTTTGCCGCCAGCGTTGGAGGTGGAGAAGAACACTGGCTCGATCAGGTCAAAGTCACCTTCGGCCTGCATACGGTCCATCAAGACGGAGCCGACCATGCCGCGCCAGCCCACCAAACCTACCAATTGCTTGCTCATTTTGAAACGCCCTTTAGATGTTGCGAAAAACAGATGTGTGTGCTCAATCTGGCTTTCCGGCTCCGGCTCGTCTGGCCGGAAAAGGGCGCACGACGAACCGGGCTGGGTCAGCCTTTAATCGTCGTCGTAATGGTTGTCGCGCGCACGGCCACATCTGCCAGGAAAGCAGCGTTGGTCACAGCAGTGAGGGGGTGGGCGGCAAACATAAGACTGAAATTGTAGCTTAACTAATGTGGCTTAAGAGAATCTAATGTCTCTCTGCCACAGTACCAAGTGGGGACATTGTGGCGCCAATGGGCATCCACGCTGTCTGAAATTTGCTTGGCCGGCATAAGCGCATTGCATGTGCCAATGGCTTTGCTGGCCAAGCCCAGCGCGTTTAGACCGCTGCCAGCGCAGCGACCACGGCATCGCCCATTTCGCGGGTCGAAACCTTGGTCGTGCCTTCGCTGTAGATGTCGGCCGTGCGCAGACCATCGGCCAGCACCTTTTGCACCGCAGCTTCGATCTTTTGCGCGGCCGCTTCTTGGTTCAGCGAGAAGCGCAGCATCATCGCTGCCGACAGGATGGTTGCCAACGGGTTGGCAATGCCCTTGCCTGCGATGTCAGGTGCCGAGCCGTGGCTGGGTTCGTACAAACCTTGGCCTTTGCTGTTGAGCGATGCCGAAGGCAGCATGCCAATCGAGCCAGTCAGCATGGATGCTTCGTCGCTCAGAATGTCGCCAAACATATTGCCGGTGACCACCACGTCAAAGCGCTTGGGTTCCTTGACCAGTTGCATGGCCGCGTTGTCCACGTACATGTGGTCCAAAGCGACGTCAGGGTACTGCTTGCCGACTTCGGTGACGATGTCCTTCCAAAACTGGAAGGTTTCCAGCACGTTGGCCTTGTCCACGCTGGTCACCTTCTTGCCGCGCTTTTGGGCGGCCTGGAAAGCCACGTGGGCGATGCGCTCGATCTCTGGGCGCGAGTAGCGCATGGTGTCAAACGCTTCTTCGCTGCCGGGGAAGTGGCCGTCTTCGGCCGTGCGGCGGCCGCGAGGCTGACCAAAGTAGATGTCGCCGGTCAGCTCACGGATGATGAGAATGTCCAGGCCAGCCACCAGCTCGGGCTTCAAGCTCGATGCGTGGGTCAATTCCTTGTAGCAAATCGCGGGGCGGAAATTGGCAAACAGGCCCATGTGCTTGCGCAGGCCAAGAATAGCTTGCTCGGGGCGCAGGGGACGGTCCAGGGTGTCGTACTTCCAGTCGCCCACAGCGCCAAACAGCACAGCGTTGGACTCCATCGCCAGCTTCAGTGTGGATTCGGGCAGTGGGTGGCCTGCAGCTTCATAAGCGGCGCCGCCGACAGGGGCGGTTTCCATTTCCAGACCCAAGTCCAGTGCGTGGAGCACCTTGACGGCTTCAGCAACGATTTCTGGGCCGATGCCATCACCGGGCAGTACTGCGATTTTCATAGCTTTCCTCGATATTAAGAGCTAGCAGCCTAAGCTCCATCAGCTTTTCAAATACAAAACACTTTGAAAGGCTTGATGGTCTTAGGCTAGTAGCTCATTTATTTATAGATTTTGACTTGGGCTTTAGTTTTGCACCAGCGAACGCGACAGCCAAGGCTTTTGCGCCAGACGCTCTGCTTCAAATGCCTTGATCTTGTCGGCATGGCGCATGGTCAGACCAATGTCGTCAAAGCCGTTGAGCAAGCAGTACTTGCGGAAAGGAATCACGTCAAACGCAATCTCTTCCCCTTGGGGACGCACGATGACCTGGCGCTCCAGATCAA
>JBJEZV010000065.1:11248-18468 GCA_051887595.1 Comamonas sp. | reverse complement strand
CCACCCTTCACAACCTTGGTTACGCGGTTGACCGCGATCATTTTTTCGCGCAGACCGTCGTCACGACCTTCGTCTTGCACCTTGGGGGAAAACTTTGCCATTTTGTCCGCTCCGCTTAGAACTGCAGGCCCGCTTCACGGGCGGCTTCTGCCAAAGCCTTCACGCGGCCATGGTATGCGAAACCAGCGCGATCGAAAGCCACTTTCTCAACGCCGGCAGCCTTAGCACGCTCGGCAATCAGCTTGCCGATTTGTGTAGCGGCAGCCACGTTGCCACCCTTGCCAGATGCGCCCAGTTGTGCGCGCACGGAGGCTTCGGCAGTCGAAGCTGTGGCCAACACCTTGGTGCCGTCTTCGGAGAAGACGCTGGCGTAGATGTGGAGGTTCGTACGGTTCACACTCAAACGCGCCACGCCTTGCTGTGCAATGCGGATACGAGTTTGGCGTGCACGACGCAGACGCTGCTCTTTCTTGGTCAACATATTGCAGCTCCTTACTTCTTCTTGGTCTCTTTGATCACGACCTTCTCATCCACATAGCGGATGCCCTTGCCCTTGTAAGGCTCAGGGGGACGAACGGCGCGGATCTCAGCAGCCAGCTGACCTACCACTTGGCGGTCAGCACCCTTGATCACGATCTCAGTCGGAGTGGGGGTAGTGATGGTGATGCCTTGGGGAGCTTCAAAGTGCACAGGGTGCGAGAAGCCCACGTTCAGGTTCAGCTTGGTGCCCTGCACGGCAGCCTTGTAACCCACGCCAATCAGGCTCAGCTTCTTTTCGAAGCCTTCGGTTACGCCCTTCACCATGTTGTTGACCAACTGGCGGAAAGTACCGGCCAGGGCGTCAGCTTCACGGGAATCGTTAGCAGGGGCAAACGACAGCTTGCCTTCGTTGTTGCTGATGGTCACCAAAGCGTTCAGTGCTTGGGACAGCTCGCCGCCCTTGCCCTTGACCTTGATGGAATCAGCATTGATCGACACATCCACGCCAGCGGGGATGGTCACATTTGCTTTTGCTACGCGAGACATTTCAGTATTTCTCCTTAATGTCCGTTAGGCCACATAGCACAGCACTTCGCCACCAACACCGGTAGCACGTGCCTTGCGATCTGTCATCACGCCCTTAGGAGTGGTAACAATGGCCACGCCCAAGCCATTCATGACTTGAGGGATAGCGTCACGGCCCTTGTACACGCGCAGGCCAGGACGGCTCACACGCTCAATACGCTCGATCACAGGGCGACCAGCGTAGTACTTCAGGGTAATAACGAGTTCAGACTTGCCGTCTTCGGTCTTGACTTCAAAACCGTCTACATAGCCCTCGTCCTTCAGCACTTGTGCGATGGCAACCTTCACCTTAGAGGAAGGAACCGACACAGTGGCCTTGGACACCATTTGGGCGTTGCGAATACGGGTCAGCAAGTCGGCGATAGGATCACTCATGCTCATCTTGTATCTCTCCTGCTTGCTTACCAGCTAGCCTTGGTCACACCGGGGATGTCACCTGCAAAGGCCAGTTCACGGATCTTTGCGCGACCCAAACCGAATTGACGGAATGTGCCACGTGGACGACCAGTGATTTCGCAACGGTTACGTTGGCGAGTAGGGTTGGCATTGCGGGGCAGCTTTTGCAGACCCAGACGGGCTGCATCACGCTCTTCGTCGGAACGCTTAGCGTCGCCGGCGATTGCCTTCAGTTCTGCGTACTTGGCAGCGTACTTAGCTGCCAGCTTTTCGCGCTTCAGTTCGCGCTCGATCAAAGCTTTCTTAGCCATGCGCCACCTCAGTTCTTGAAGGGGAATTTGAACGCTGCGAGCAGTGCCTTGCACTCGTCGTCAGTCTTGGCAGTCGTCGTGATGCTGATATTCAGACCACGCAGAGCATCCACTTTGTCGTATTCGATTTCAGGGAAGATGATCTGTTCTTTGACGCCAACGTTGTAGTTGCCGCGACCGTCGAACGAACGACCCGAAATACCACGGAAGTCACGCACGCGAGGCAGAGCCACGGTCACGAAACGGTCCAGGAATTCGTACATCTGAACGCCACGCAGGGTCACCATGCAGCCGATAGCTTGGCCTTCGCGGATCTTGAAACCAGCGATAGCCTTCTTGGCCTTGGTCACCACAGGCTTTTGACCAGCAATCTTGGTCAGGTCAGCCACGGCGTTGTCCATCACCTTCTTGTCGGCCACGGCTTCGCTCACACCCATGTTCAGAGTGATCTTGGTCAGACGGGGCACTTCCATAGCGGAGGTGTAGCCGAACTTTTCTTTCAGTTCAGCCGCGATCTTTTCGCGGTAGAGTTTTTGCAAACGTGCCATGTGTTACTCCTTAGGCGGTGATTTCAGCGCCATTGGACTTGAACACGCGAACACGTGTGCCGTCGGCGTTCACCTTGATGCCCACGCGATCGGCCTTGCCAGTCGCTGCATTGAAGATAGCCACGTTGGACTGGTGGATAGGCATAGCCTTTTCCACGATGCCGCCAGTGGTGCCCTTCATGGGGTTTGGCTTGACGTGCTTCTTGACCAGGTTCACGCCTTCGATCACCAGATGCGAGTCGTCCTTGCGCGAAGCAACAACGCCTTGCTTACCCTTGTCACGGCCAGCCAGCACGATGACTTTGTCGCCCTTGCGAATCTTGTTCATGGTGCTTCCTTTAGAGAACTTCAGGTGCCAGAGACACGATCTTCATGAACTTTTCGGTACGCAGTTCACGTGTCACGGGGCCAAAAATACGAGTGCCGATGGGCTCCAGCTTGGAGTTCAGCAGAACGGCGGCATTGCCGTCGAACTTCACCAAAGAACCGTCGCCACGGCGGATGCCCTTGGCTGTACGAACCACCACTGCGCTGTAAACCTCGCCTTTTTTGACGCGGCCACGGGGAGCGGCTTCTTTGATGCTCACTTTGATGATGTCGCCAACGCTCGCGTAGCGACGATGAGAACCGCCCAGCACCTTAATGCACTGAACAGACTTCGCGCCCGTGTTATCGGCAACCTCTAAACGAGATTCTGTTTGGATCATTTCAATATTCCCAACTTGCTCCAGCAGACCCGGACAGCCCCAGAGAACTTCTCAAGGGCCGAACGAAGCAGCCGGTCAGTCTTGGGCCCGTCGTCCACCTTCTGGACCATTCCAAAAGGCTTCCCGCTGGGCAGAAAGTTTCACGCTTTTAAACGTGAAGCAGGCGATTATCGCAAGAATTGCCTTGCGCGTCAACCGCTTAGACGGCGAAAACCACGGCAGTCACGGGGATTGCCGCAGCGCTC
This sequence comes from Comamonas sp., assembly GCA_051887595.1. Lineage (GTDB taxonomy): Bacteria > Pseudomonadota > Gammaproteobacteria > Burkholderiales > Burkholderiaceae_C > Comamonas. Next base: position 15,196 of record JBJEZV010000065.1, on the reverse strand, counting down.
GCAAATTTCACACAAAGCATAGCTGCTTTCCAGCGCCAAGCTTTGATTTTAAAGCGTTTTTTATCTAAAAACCAATGTAGGCACTGGCTAGATGCTTTCTTTTTCAAAGCATTCGCGCAGCGCCCGTGAGGCTTGATGGCGCTTTTACGCGCGTGGCTCCAGCACGTACTGTTGCGCCAAGGCCAAGAAGTCGGCGAGCTTGACGTCGTGTTGGGGCAGCTCTTGCTGCATGACAGCGGCCACGCGGGGTGCCACTTCGGCTGCCTTGCGGGCATCCAAGAACAACAAGCGGCAGCGGCGTGCCAGCATGTCTTCCACGGTCCGGGCGTATTCGTAGCGCACAGCAAAGCGCACCATGGCTTCGCTCAGACCGTCAGCGAGGATCTGGTCTGCGCCCGGCAGGCTGTGCACGGCCTCGGCTTCGGTGCCGTAGATGTGCTCGCCTTGCGGAGCGTTCATGCGGTGCTTGACCTGCTCAGGCTTGGGCGCACCGACCAAGGGCATCTTCACGGTCACGCCACCAGCGCGGGCGGGCAAGAGCTTTTGCTCAAAGCACTCGGCGAGCACGTCTTCGGCCATGGCACGGTAGGTGGTCCACTTGCCACCGGTGACGGTGACCAAACCAGACTTGCTGGTCATAACCGTGTGTTCACGGCTGATCTTCTTGGTGTTTTCGCCATCGTCATCCTGGGGTTTGACCAGCGGACGCATGCCCACCCAAATGCTGCGCACGTCGGCGGGTGTGGGGCGGCGGCACAGGTAGTTGCCGGCTTCCTTGAGGATGAATTCGATTTCCTGCTCAAACGCCTGGGGCTCGCGCGCCAGGTCGTGGCGGGGCGTGTCGGTGGTGCCCAAAATGACCTTGCCCAACCATGGCACGGCAAACAGCACGCGGCCATCGGCGGTCTTGGGCACGAGCAGCGCGTGGTCGGTGGGCAGGAATTCGCGGTCGACGACCACGTGCACACCTTGGCTCGGCGCCACCATGGGTTTGACGGGCTTGCCCAGCAACTCGGCGTCTTGCTGGCGGAACAGATCGACCCAAGGGCCTGTGGCATTGACCACGCACTTGGCGCGCACGGTGTAGGAGGTGCCGGTTTCGGCATCTTCGCAGACCACGCCGCAGACCTTGCCGCCTTCGTGCAGCAATTCCTTGGCGGGGCAGTAGTTGACCAACAGAGCACCCTTGGCTGCCGCTGTGCGAGCCAGTACCAAGGCCAAACGGGCATCGTCGAACTGACCATCCCAATACTTCACACCACCCTTGAGATGGTCGGTGCGCACAGTGGGCAGCAGGCGCAAGGTTTTGTCCTTGCTCAAAAATTCGGTACGGCCCAGGCCATCTTTGCCTGCCAGCGCGTCGTACATCTTCAAGCCTGCGCCGTAGAACGGCGTATCAAGCAGGCGGTAAGACGGCATCACAAACGGCAGGGGCTGTGCCAAGTGGGGGGCGTTGTTGAGCAGCGTGGTGCGCTCGTGCAGCGCTTCGCGCACCAGCGAGACATTGCCCTGTGCCAGATAGCGCACGCCGCCGTGCACCAGCTTGGTGGCGCGCGACGAAGTGCCTTTGGCGAAGTCGTGCGATTCCAGCACCACCACCTTGAAGCCACGCGCCGCAGCGTCCAGCGCCGTGCCCAGGCCCGTCGCGCCGCCGCCAATGATCAGCAGGTCGTAAGTATCAGCTTGGGCCAAACGCGCCAATAATTCGGCACGATCGGTGGTCAGGGGCGAAGTAGCAATCGTCATGGCGCAACGGTTCAGAACAAGTCTTCGAAGGTAGTACAAAGGGCAACATGGGGGCGTCAGCGCACACCGATGCTGCGGCATTACCGCCCAGCGGTATTACACGTAGCACATATTGTCATGCTTTTCGTTCGTTTGTGATTGCTTTTTTTCGATTTCCATTGTTTTGCTTTCGGTTTTACGATGTTTGATCTTTCTTTTTCTTTTGCACTGTGATCCATAACAACAACCCGCGCCAGCTGCGCTTGCTGGAAGAAGTGCGCAACCAGCAATCTGCCAGCGTGGAGCAGCTGGCCGAGACCTTGGGCGTGACCTTGCAAACCGTGCGCCGTGATGTGCAGAAACTGGCGGGGGCCGGTTTGCTGGTGCGCTTTCACGGCGGGGTGCGCGTGCCCAGCGCCACCGTGGAAAACCTGGCCCACACGCGGCGCGAAACGCTCAACGCCGATGGCAAAGCGCGCATTGCCAAGGCCGTGGCCCAGGCCGTGCCCAATGGTTGCTCGCTGATTTTGAACATTGGCACCACCACCGAAGCCATCGCCAAGGCCTTGCTGCACCACCGGGGCCTGCGCGTGATTACGAACAACCTCAACGTGGCCGCCATCTTGAGCAGCAATGCCGATTGCGAAGTCATCGTGGCTGGCGGCGTGGTGCGTACACGCGACCGCGGCATCATTGGGGAGGCGGCCGTGGACTTTATGCGCCAGTTCAAGGTTGATATTGCGCTGATTGGTATTTCGGCCATTGAGTCTGACGGCACGCTGCGCGACTATGACCTGCGCGAAGTGAAGGTGGCGCAAACCATCATCCACCAGTCACGCGAAGTCTGGTTGGCCGCAGACCACAGCAAATTTGAACGCCAAGCCATGGTTGAGCTGGCCAGCCTGCACCAAATTGATCGCCTGTTCACCGATGCTCCGCCCCCTGCCCCGTTCAGCGCTTTGCTGCAAGAGGCCGAGGTGCAATGCATCGTGGCGCAATAACGACGCCACCCCCAGTGCTATGCCACGCCACATGTCTGCTTTTCCGCTGATTCGCCCAGCCCAGCCACACGACGCTGAAGGCATTTGCCAGCTACTGGCCAGTGTCGGCTGGTTCTACCGCTATGCGACGGAAGACCCTCTCGCCCATGCCGAGCGTGTGCGCGATTTGATCGAAAAAGCTGCGGAGCGCAGCTTGCTGTTGGTGGCGCATGACCGCACACACGGCGTGGTGGGCTATTGCGCCACGCACTGGCAACCGCTGGCCATCTTGCAGGGCTGGGAAGGCTATGTGAGCGAACTTTTTGTCAGCGATGCGGTTCGTGGCCAAGGAATTGGTCGCAAACTACTACAGGCAGCCACCGATGCGGCCCGCGCCCGGGGATGTGCCCGTATCTGGCTGGTCAACAGCAAAGAGCGGCCTTCGTACAAGCGCGGCTTTTACGCCCAGCAAGGCTGGAGCGAACACCCGCAACTGGCCCGGTTTGCCCTGAATCTCGAGACTGCAACCCTATGACGACTTACCTGCTCGCCTTGGACCAAGGCACTTCCAGCTCCCGCTCTATTGTTTTTGATGCCCACGGCCAGTTGGTGGCCTCGGCGCAGCAAGAGTTGCCGCAAATCTACCCTCGTCCAGGTTGGGTGGAACACGACCCTCGCGAGATCTGGCGCACGCAGCTGACCACCGCCCGCGAAGCGCTGGCCAAGGCCGGGCTCAAAGCCAGCGACATTCGCAGCGTGGGTATTACCAACCAGCGCGAGACCACCATTGTTTGGAACCGCAAGACCGGCGCGCCCATTCACCACGGCATCGTCTGGCAAGACCGCCGTGCCGAGCCCACCTGCCACCAGCTACGCGAAGCCGGTCACAGCGACACCATCTTGCAAAAGACCGGATTGCGCATTGATGCGTATTTCTCCGGCACCAAGCTCAAATGGCTGCTCGACAATGTGGCGGGCGCGCGCCAAGCGGCGCAGGCTGGTGAGCTGGCCTTTGGTACGGTGGACAGCTGGCTGATCTGGCAACTGACCGGCGGCAAGCGCCACGTCACCGATGTGTCCAACGCCAGCCGCACCATGCTGTTCAACGTGCACACCAACCAGTGGGACGCCGATTTGCTGGCGCTGCTGGACATCCCTGCCAGCCTGATGCCCGAGGTGCTACCTTCCGCCGCGGACTACGGCCAGACAGCCGAAGACGTGCTGGGCGGCGCCATCCACATTG
>JBJEZV010000065.1:6365-11148 GCA_051887595.1 Comamonas sp. | reverse complement strand
TTGCTCATGCAGTTCCAGGCCGACTTGCTGGGCATTCCCGTCGTGCGCCCGGCCTGCGTGGAAACCACGGCTTTGGGCGCGGCGTATCTGGCAGGCTTGTCCTCGGGCGTCTATCACAGCACCGAAGAGCTCTCGCAGCTGTGGAAGGCCGAGCGCCGCTTTGTGCCCACCATGGACAAAACCCGTGCCGACGAACTGATGGCGCGCTGGGAACGCGCAGTGCGCCAGACCACGGCACATTAATTGCAAGAAAAGGAGCTGTTTACCTTTACTACTAGCCACTTTCCGATACAAAACATATGGAAAACCAGGCTAGACACTGGCATGCAGCTCTTGTTTTAGTAGGTTGAGTAGGAAACGCTTTTATGTCGCAGACACACCACCCTCGCATCGCCTTTATTGGCGGCGGCAACATGGCCAGCGCCATCATCGGCGGCTTGATCGCCAATGGTCTGCCGGTGGCGCACATCACTGTGGTCGAACCGTTCGAAGCCGCGCGGCAAGCCTTGGCGAGCAAGTTCGGTATCGCCGCACTGCCAGCGGCCAGCGATGCCCTCACTGGCGCCGATCTGGTGGTCTGGGCCGTCAAGCCCCAAACCTTTAAAGATGCGGCCGCGGCCGCCGTGGCGTTCACCACCCAAGCGCTGCACCTGAGCGTGGCCGCCGGCATCACCACCGACAGCATCAGCCAATGGCTGGGCACCGGCCGCATTGTGCGTGCCATGCCCAATACGCCTGCGCTGGTAGGCAAAGGCATGACAGGCTTGTTTGCGCGTGCGGAAGTTTCGCCCGAAGGCCAAGCCTTGGTCGAGCGCGTGATCGGCACCACGGGGCAGTTTGTCTGGGTGCAGGCCGAAGCGCAGCTGGATGCCGTCACGGCCATGTCCGGCTCTGGCCCCGCGTATGTGTTTTTGTTCCTCGAAGCCATGACCCAAGCCGGCGTTGACATGGGCTTGAGTGCCGCGCAGTCTTACCAGCTGGCAATTGCCACTTTCCAGGGCGCATCGGAACTCGCGGCACGCTCGGACGAACCTGCTGCCGTGCTGCGCGAGCGCGTGACCAGCAAGGGCGGCACCACGTACGCGGCCATCACCCACATGCAGCAGGCGGAGCTGCCGCAGCACTTCATCGCCGCGCTGCGCAAGGCAGAAACCCGCGCCAAAGAGCTGGCTGCGGAATTCGGCAAATAAACGGCACGCCTTGCGCCCCAAACAAAAGCCCCGCCAGCATCACTGCTGCGGGGCTTTTGTTTTTTAAGCGTGTAGAGCTTCAGCGCAAGGCAAAGCCCGCAGCAATCCCCAAAAAGATGGTCATGCCGATGTAGTGGCTCTTGCTAAAAGCCACAAAACAGCCTTCGCGCGTGCGGCCTTTGATCAGGCTGAAGTGCCACAGCACCTGCGCCGCAGCCACCGCCAGACCCAGCCAGAACGGCCATGCCAATTGGTAAGGCTGCACGGCTATGACCGTCAGCGCCAGACACAGTCCAAAGAACGTCATCACGCCCACCACATCAAAGCGACCCAGCGTGATGGCGGAGGTTTTCATGCCGATCTTCAGGTCGTCGTCGCGATCGACCATGGCGTATTCGGTGTCATAAGCCAGCACCAAAAACATATTGGCCAGCCACAGCGTCCAGGCCGTTGCGCCCACCTCGCCTGTCACAGCGGCAAACGCAATCACGATGCCAAAGTTAAAGGCAATGCCCAAGAAAGCCTGGGGCATGGCAAAGAAGCGTTTGGTGAACGGGTAGACGATGGTGAAGATCACCGCAGGCACTGACCAAGCCACCGCCTCCCAGCGGGTCGTTAGCACCAGCGCGAACGACACCAGCGCCAGCACCACGCCCACCAGCGCGGCCTCTTTGACGCTGATTTGGCCGCTGGTGATGGGGCGCTGCTGCGTGCGCTTGACGTGCTTGTCGAAATTGCGGTCGGCAATGTCATTGATGGTGCAGCCGGCACTGCGCATCAGCACCGTGCCCAGCACAAACACCGCCAGCAAATGCCAGCCCGGAAAGCCTTGCGCCGCCACCCACAGCGCGCCCAGCGTGGGCCACACCAGCACCAGCCAGCCAGCGGGGCGGTTGAAGCGAATCAGATCCAGATACAGCGAGAGCTTGGAGCGGCGTGGGGGCTGTGGAGCTCCCAAGGGCGTAGGAGTGGTCATGGCGTCATTGTGAACCCGGAAACGCACAACGCCCGCATCAAGCGGGCGTTGCATGAGTGGCATGCGCCCAAAGCGCACGCACTTTTACTCTTCGAGCAAGGCGCGCAGCATCCAGGCGTTTTGCTCGTGCACGGTCAGGCGCTGTGTCAGCAGGTCGGCCGTAGGCTCGTCGCTGGCATTGTCGGCCAGAGGAAACAGCTCACGTGCCGTACGGGCCACTGCTTCGTTGCCTTCGACCAAGATACGAATCATGTCTGTGGCCTTGGGCGGTGTGGCAGGCACATCAGGCAGGCTGGTCAGCTTGCCAAACTGGCCGTAGGAGCCGGGAGCAAAGTGACCCAGCGAACGAATGCGCTCAGCAATCGGGTCAACCGCGTTCCACAACTCGGTGTACTGCTGCATGAACATGGTGTGCAGCGTGTTGAACATGGGACCTGTCACGTTCCAGTGAAAGTTGTGCGTGGTCAGGTACAGGGTGTAGGTGTCGGCCAGCAAGCGCGACAGGCCTTCAGCGATGACTTCACGGTCTTTGCTGCTGATACCGATGTTGATCGACATGCCCTTGCCTGCGGAGGCAGCTACGGTTTTTTTGCTGGACTTGGTGTCTTTGGCCATCTTTTTCTCCTCAATCACAGCGTATGCCACCAGCATGCGCTTCAAACAAAACATGGGAACTACTGTAGCCCAAGTGAGCCTTTAAAGGCCTACTCGGAACATGACTTATGTCAATGGCACAGATAGCTTGCAATGGCTTGCCTTGCGCAAACAAGGCATCGCGATTTAGGTCAGCAGCTGCACGCCCGTGAGCTCACAGGCGTAGACCGCGTTGCGCAACGCGGCAATCGCTTCGTAGCGTGTAAAGCTGCGGCGCCACACCAGCACCACGCGGCGGCTGGGCGGCGCATGGCCGTCATCTCCGTGGATGGGCAGGTAACGGATATGCGGGTCATCCGAGCTGCGGCGACGCTGGGTGGCCAGCGCATCGTTGGGCACCGACAAACGCGGCACCAGGGTCACACCCATGCCAGCAGCCACCATGTGCTTGATGGTCTCCAGCGAAGAGCCCTCAAACGTGCGGCGAATACCTTCAGCATTGCTGGCGTAGCGCGCAAATTCGGGGCAGACCTCGAGCACGTGGTCCCGGAAGCAGTGGCCTGCGCCGAGCAACAGCATGGTTTCATTTTTGAGGTCAGTCGTGGTGACCGATTCGCGGCGTGCCAGCGGGTGGTTGCTGGGCACAGCAGCCATAAAAGGCTCTTCATACAACGGTGCCACGGCCAGTCCAGTCTCCGGAAATGGCTCAGCCACAATGGCGCAGTCGATCTCGCCCGTACGCAGCATCTCCAGCAGCTTGACGGTGTAATTTTCTTGCAGCATCAAAGGCATCTGCGGCGTGGCCTTGATCGAGCTGCGTACCAAGTCGGGCAACAAATAAGGGCCGATGGTGTAGATCACACCCAAAGTCAAAACACCATTGAGGGGATCTTTGCCGCGCTTGGCGATTTCCTTGATCTCAGCAGCTTGCTCCAACACGCTTTGTGCCTGGCGCACGATGCTTTCACCCAAAGGTGTGACCGAAACCTCGCCAGCGCTGCGTTCGAAAATTTTGACGTCCAGTTCTTCTTCCAGTTTTTTGATGGCGACCGACAAAGTCGGCTGGGACACATAGCAGGCATCAGCGGCACGGCCGAAGTGTTTTTCGCGTGCCACCGCGACGATGTATTTCAGTTCAGTGAGCGTCATGGACCTTGAGTATGCCTATCGTGAAACGATGAGCTATTGTGCATTTATGTAATCGAATGTATAGGTCTGCACGGCGCTAACACCCGGCGGCACATGGCTATTCACGGCAAAAACCGCTGTTGTCCTACGCCTTCAAAAACTCAGATTTCGTCCCCAACCAACGCTGAATGTGCATTTCGGCCAAATGCGGGTGCTGCTCCAGCATTTGCGGCGCCAACTCCCGCGCCCATTCCAGCAAGGCGATGTCTTTGTCCAAATCGGCAAAGCGCAGCATGGCATCGCCAGACTGGCGAGCGCCCAGAAATTCACCGGGGCCACGAATCTCCAAATCGCGCCGCGCGATCTCGAACCCATCATTCGTTTCGGCCATGGCACGCAAGCGCTCTTTGCCTGTGTCTGACAACTTGCCGTTGTCGCCCACCGAATACAGCAGCACACAGGCCGACGCAGCAGCACCCCGCCCCACACGGCCACGCAACTGGTGCAGCTGGCTCAGCCCAAAGCGCTCCGCGTGCTCAATCACCATGAGGGACGCATTGGGCACATCCACCCCCACTTCAATCACCGTAGTGGACACCAGCACGCCCATGAGGCCTGCGGTGAACAACTCCATCACCGCTTTTTTTTCGGCTTGCGGCATGCGCGAATGCAGCAGACCCACGGTCACGCCGGGCAGTGCTTCGCTGAGGTCGGCATAGGTGGCTGTGGCGTTAGACAAGTCCAGCGCCTCACTCTCCTCAATCAAAGGGCAGACCCAGTACACCTGCCGCCCAGCAGCCACCTGTGCCCCAATGCGGGCAATGACCTCATCCTTGCGGCTGTCAGAAATCACTTTGGTGACGATGGGCGTGCGCCCTGGCGGCAGCTCATCAAT
>JBJEZV010000065.1:4143-6265 GCA_051887595.1 Comamonas sp. | reverse complement strand
ACGCGGCGCTTTGAGCGCCGCACGTTCTTGTCGAGCACGGTACTGGGATAGCTGCTGGGCCAGCAGCTCTTCGGCTTTGAGGCGCTGCCAGGCAGGGTGCGAATGGTCTTCCAGCGTGGCCAGCGCCACATCGGGCGTGGGATGGTGCAAAAAGCCCAAAGCTTCGCGCAACCCCATCAGCGGTTGCAGGCCATTGTCGCCCCAGTAATTCATCACCGGTGGCGGCGTGGTGGGCGGCAGGGTTTCAGGCAACTGCACGCGCTGTAAGGCGCTGGCAATGGCTCGGCGCAAATAGGGCTGCGGCAGTCCCGCAGCGGTGGGATAAATCGGCGTCAGCGCCTGCGGCAATTCACCGCCGGCCTGCTTGAAGCTGGGGTGCATCATCTGCCGGCCCCAGAACCCGCCTTTGATTTCCCCGCGAATGCGCAGCCGCGTACCCACGGCCATGGTTTTTTGCTGCGAAGGATAAAAGCTAAAAAAGGTCAGCACGCAGCTGCCTGTGTCATCCTCCACCGTCACTTTGAGCATGCGACGCGGGCGCAATTGCACCTCACAGTGGGTGACCGTGGCCTCGATCTGCACCGTATCGCCATCGCGGGCATTGCGCAGCAAGGTGATCTTGGTCTCGTCCTCATAACGCAGCGGCAAGTGCAGTACCAAGTCAATGTCGCGCACCAAGCCCAGTTTGTGCATGGCCTGCTGGGCTGCACTGGGGGCTGTTTTTTTGGCGGGCGAAGTAGGAGTGGTGGCCATTGCGAAGAGGTCTGCGATGTGCAAGTCAAAGTGAGCGAAAAGGCTAACACGCTCTGCCCCACCCATGGGTCATACGCCACCGCAAAGGCCGCAAAAACCAGCCCAAGGGCATACCCAGTCTGGTCGTGAGCCAATGGCTTGCCAACAGATGGATCGATTTCCATTTCCAAAAGGGTTAATGCTCCACTGCCGACTCGAATGCGGTCGGGGATTTGCGACAATGCGCGCTTTCGTTTTTCCCTTGGAACGGGCTTGTTCAGCCCTCAAGAACAGCATGCCTCACAGCCACCGCGCTCATACCCTCAGCGATTTCGACTTCGTGCTCCCCGAGCACTTGATTGCCCAACACCCTGCCGCCGAACGCAGCGCCTCGCGCCTGCTTGATGCGCGCCAGCCCGAGTTGATCGATCGCATCTTCAAAGACCTGCCTGATTTGCTGCACGAAGGCGATCTGCTGGTGTTCAACGACACCAAGGTGGTCAAAGCCCGCGTCTTTGGTGAAAAGGCCAGCGGCGGCAAACTGGAGTTGCTCATTGAGCGCGTGCTGGAAGGCAACGAAGTCGTGGCCCATATGAAGGTCAGCAAAAAGCCGCTGCCCGGCGCACGCGTACACCTGTGTGGTGGTGTGAAGAATGGCGGTTTTGACGGCGTTTTGCTGGGCCGTTGGCCCGATGAAAACGGCCCGCTGTTCCGCTTTGCGCTGCAAGGCGCCAATGGCGAAACGCCCTGGGAGCTGATGGACCAGTTTGGTCACTTGCCACTGCCACCCTATATTGAGCGCAACCAGAACGCCGAAGAAGATCCGGACGAAGCCGAAGACACCGAGCGCTACCAAACCGTGTTCGCCAGCCACCCCGGTGCCGTTGCGGCGCCTACAGCCGCGTTGCACTTTGATGAAAAGGTGCTGGCGGCCCTCAAGGACAAGGGCGTGCAAACTGCGGCCGTGACGCTGCACGTGGGTGCAGGCACTTTCCAGCCCGTGAAGGTGGAGAACATCGCCGAGCACCAGATGCACAGCGAGTGGTACAACATTCCCCTGGAAACCCTGGCCGCGCTGGAGCGCTGCCGCCAGCGCCGTGGCCGCATCATTGCCGTGGGCACCACCAGTGTGCGCACCTTGGAATCCTGGGCGCGCACTGGCCAGGTTTCGGGCGATACCAACATCTTCATCACACCTGGGTTTGAGTTCCGTGTGGTGGATTGCTTGATCACCAACTTCCACTTACCCAAGAGCACGTTGATGATGCTGGTCAGCGCTTTTGCAGGCTACAAGCACATCATGGATACGTACCAACACGCCGTCCACAACGAGTACCGTTTCTTTAGCTATGGCGACTCCATGCTGCTGGAGCGCCGCCGCTAAGCAGCA
>JBJEZV010000065.1:0-4043 GCA_051887595.1 Comamonas sp. | reverse complement strand
CCGTTTCTTTAGCTATGGCGACTCCATGCTGCTGGAGCGCCGCCGCTAAGCAGCACGACAGACAGCGATGTACAAGGGGCACTTCGGTGCTCCTTTTTTATGGCGATTGCGCAAGCACCCCAGCCTTGGTGACAATGCGCCATGCCTTTTATCTCCCGCTTTTTTGCACGCACTAAATGGTGCGTGTTGTCTGCCTTGGTACTGGTCGGATGCGGCCATAGCCACCAACACAACACTGCCGAACAAACAACAGCGCTGATCGACATTCACCTGCTGGCATTTAACGACTTGCATGGTCATCTCGATGCGCCTGGCGTGCAAGCGCAAGTTCCCACCCACCATGGCAGCCACCAGAAAATCGCCTTGGGCGGAATGCCGTGGCTGGCCGGCACGGTGCAGCAATTGCGCCAGCGCTACGCGCACCATGCGGTGGTCAGCGCGGGGGACATGGTGGGTTCTTCACCGCTGTTGTCGTCGTTTTTCTTGGACGAACCCACCATCGAAGCAGCCAACGCCATGCAGGTGGACTTTGCTGCCGTGGGCAATCACGAGTTTGATCGCGGCTGGCAAGAGCTGCTGCGTTTGGCGCAAGGTGGCTGCGAGGCCTACACCCAGCGCACGCCCTGCCAGGTCAACCCCAGCTTTGAAGGGGCGCAGTTTCCGATGCTGGCAGCCAATGTATTGACTGACGATGGCCGCAGTTTGCTGCCCGCTACGGGCCTGAAGACTTTTACCCAAGACGGCCAGTCAGTGACCGTGGGCTTTATTGGCATGACGCTTAAAGACACGCCCAAGCTGGTGATGGAGTCTGCTGTGCAAGGCCTGCGCTTTACAGATGAGGCACAAACCGCCAACGCTTTGGTGCCGCAGCTGCTGGGGCAAGGCGCAGACATCATTGCGGTGCTGTTGCATGAAGGCGGCAAGACCCATACATCGCCCTTTGCGCAAGGCTGCGAAGGCTTAAGCGGCTCTATCGTGCCCATTTTGGAACAGCTAGATCCGCGCATCAGCGTGGTGATCTCCGGCCACACGCACCAGACCTATGTGTGCGACTACGCCACCATCAATCCGCAGCGGCCTTTTTTACTCACCAGCGCAGGTCTATACGGCACGCAGCTCACTGACCTTCAACTGCGCTGGGATCCAAAGCTGCGCCAGCTGCACAGCCGCAGCGCACGCAGCCTGGCCATCCCGGAGAACGCCCAGGCTGCGGCTACTTCCTCGCCTTTTGTGGTGGCAAACACCCAGGCCCACCCAGAAGTACAAACCATTGTCGAGCGCTACCGCAGCGTGATTGCCCAGCAGGCACAGAAGGTAGTGGGCCGCATCCTGTCGCCAGACAACGCGCCGCTGTCCAATGTGCCTGTGGCTTCGGGCGAGATTGCGCTGGGCAATCTGATCGCTGATGCACAGGTCTGGGCCATGCAAACCCCGCAACTGGGCGGCGCGGATATTTCATTCATGCACAGCGGCGGCATTCGCGCGCCCTTGCAGCCCGATGCCGATGGCCATGTGCGCTTTGACCAGCTCTATGCCATCCAGCCCTTTGGCAATACCTTGGGGGGCATGACGCTGACAGGTGCGCAAATCAAAGCGCTGCTTGAAGACACCTACGCCGTGCCGCTGTCAAGCTCTGGGCGCAAACGTGTGCTCTCGCCCAATGCGGCCTTAAGCTGGCGCCACGCGCAGCATGCGCCAGTCGGTCAGCAAGTGCAAGACATCCGCTTGCGCGGTCAGCCTTTGGATATGCAGGCGCCCTACCGCGTGGTAGTCAGCAGCTTTTTGGCCAACAGTGGTGACCGCTACACCGTCTTTAGTCAAGGCACAGAACGCACGCAAGGACCACTGGACATCGATGCGCTTGAGGCCTATGTGCGCGCCCACAGCCCATTGTCCGCGCCTGCGACCAATCGGATCCGGTGAGGCAGCACACCCAAGCAGGGCCGGCTTATTGAGCCAGCCCTTGGCACACTTGCATTCGCTCGTCGTGAAAGCGGTGCGGCGCCAGCAGTGCAACCAATCCACAAGCCAGCGAACCCTGCCACTGCAGATAATCATGCCCGCTGACAAATAAGCGCTCTGTCACCGGCACGCCCCGCTTGCGCAGTATGTGACTGAGCTCGGCGCTGGTTTCCACGATGCCCGCTCGGCCACCTCGGCCCTGCTCAAACAAGCCTGCGTCGATATAAAAGCGCATATCAGGAACAGGCTCAGGCAGTTGCTGCCAAGCTCTTTGCACCCAACCTGGTTTTTCTCCTGGAGGTGCCCACCAGTACGAGCCCGACATGCTCAGTACGTTGCCAAACAGCTCAGGATGCGTCAGGCCCAAATAGCTCGAAACCAAACCGCCATAGCTGCTGCCCGCCACCACGGTATGGCGCGCCAACTGGCGCAAGCCTTGGGCTTGTACCCAAGGCATCAGCTCTTGTGCCATGAACTGTGCAAACTGAGGGTTCGGCGGCAGCTCTTGCCCTCGCGCTTCTGGGCTGGCATTGCCCACAATGACGGCAGCTGTCGGTGGTAACAAGCCATCCGCAATCAAATTGTCCAAGATGCGCGGCGTTGGTACATCGTGCACGAACGCGTGGGCATCAAACAGCACCAGCAAATTCTGTGGCGCTGCGCCTGCGGGCACATAAGTCCACACATCCCGGTCATTGCCCAAGATATGGCTATGCACCACATGGCGCCTGAGCGTCCCTGCAGGGATGTTTCCACGAGCAGCCACCCAAGGCTGCTGGGGTGCTTGGGCCAGAGTGACAACGGAACGCCCCTGATAGATGTCGCTCACCGCACTCCAAGGATGGCTCGGAAAGCTGTGCTTATTCAATGGATCACGCTGCATGGTCGCCAGGATCATGCGGCGCTGCTGCGCGGGTTGGCCGATGTCGGGCACATCGGGCGCCAGCGCATAACTCAAGCGTGCGCGCGGATCCATCACCACACTGGTCCACCACACATCGCTGCCGGGCAGCCTTCGCAGTGGGTTGTGATCGCCGCTGGGGCTTCCAAACAAACGCACGTTGTGGTTGCCTCGGTCACGCCACAAAAAAGTCACCAGCGACTGCCCCTGTGCCCAGGGCTCAACCAGCGGCGTGCCATGTTGGGCAATTTCGCGCCAAAAAGAGGACGTTCCTTGGCCTTGCTGCAACGCCTGCTGCAGGGCTTGCAAACGTGGCCCCATTGGCGTGTCCTCCATTGGTGGCTGCTCCGGCCCGTGCGTGGCCCAGGTGTTGAGCAACTCCAGCGTAAAAGCAGCAGGCCCTGGGTCGGCACTATCGGCAGGGACGATCCACAGTTTTTCTCGTGCTGCGCCTCGCGTGAGCCACAGGGCCGTCTGCACACCACGACCGTTTTCAGCCAAGCGGCGTAAATGTCGGCCTTGGGCATCGCGCAAGTCAAGATGCAAACCCGTGCCTTGAAAGCGCAGCTGTACGACCTGCCCGGAAGGCACATCCAACTGCACGGCTTGGGCAGCAGCTTGGATCTGACCCTGCAAAGTTTTTTGCAGCACCAACTCATCGGAGGACTGGAGCATCTCTTGCACCTGCCGCTGTTGTGCATGAACGAGCGATGCGGCAATGGCCCATACCAAGATGGCGCAAGCGGCCGGTTGCAAAGATTTTTTCAGTTCCATGCTTCCAAAAATCCATAAAAGAGAGCTACTAACCTATAAACAACAAGGACTTCCGATATAAAACTATCGGAAGTCCTTATTTCACCAAGGCTTGCAGCTACGATTTATGCGAAGTAATGACACAGGCGCTGGCCTTTGACCTCGTGCACCGTCACTTCCATACCGTACAAACCGCTGAGCACGTCGTCACGAACTACTTGCAGCGGCCCGCCTGCATGCGCGACGCGGCCGTCTTTCATGGCAATGATGTGGTCGGCATAACAGCTGGCAAAGTTGATGTCGTGCAGCACCACGACCACAGTTTTTTTGCGCTCGTTCACCAAGCGGCGCAGCAACTTCATCATGCTCACGGCGTGTGCCATGTCGAGGTTGTTCAGCGGCTCATCGAGCAGGATGTAGGGCGTGT
>JBJEZV010000064.1:0-2225 GCA_051887595.1 Comamonas sp. | reverse complement strand
GCAGCACGCTGGTGCAGCTGTTCAGCTGGGACGAAGCCACTTTTTTACGCAGCACCGAAGGCAGCCCGATTCGCCGCATCGGCCACGCGCGTTGGTTACGCAATATTGCGGTGGCGCTGGGCAACGCACTGCGCAGCGCGGCGCAGCCCTCCGAACGCGAGGCCCTGCAAAACGCTTTGCAAAGCCGTGCCGACGATGCCGATGATGTGGTGCGTGAACACGTGAGCTGGGCCTTGGCGCAAGGCACGCAAACTTGATAAACCATAGCTGCTGGCCTTTGTGTAGCTTGCATTTGCGTATCAAAGATGTCTGAAAAGCAGGTCAATCAAAGGCCAATAGCTCTTAAAGTTGAATTTCTGGGCCTAGCTTGCCAACCATAGCGCATAGGGCAGGCTCACTATGCCTAGCAACGTAGACAGCGTGACCAAGCCCGCCACATAAGGCCCGTTGTAGCCCATGCGTGCGGCCAGCACATAGCAGCTCGATGCGGTGGGCAGTCCCGCAAACACCATCATCACCAGCGCCTGCTCACCTTGCAGGCCAAACACCAGTACCGTGCCCCAGGCAATCAGCGGCTGCAGCACATGGCGAATGCCCAGCACCGCCACGCTCAGGCGCTTGGCATGGGTGAGCAGCCCCAACTGCATGCCAGCACCTGCAGACATCAAGCCCAAAGCAATGGCTGCTGCGCCGATGCGCGCTACTGGCGGCTCCAGCCACGTGGGCATGCGAAAGCCCAGCAAGTTCGCGACCAATCCGCTGACCGTGGCCACGATCAGCGGATTGCGCAGCAGCTGTCCTGCAAAGTTTTGCTGGTTCTCGCGCGCCATGGGCCACACAGCTGCCACATTGAACATGGGCACGCACACGCCAATCAGTACGGACATCACCATCAGCCCCGGTGCGCCAGCCAAGCGATCGGCCAGCGCCAGGCCAATAAAGGAATTGAAGCGAAATGCCACCTGCGCAGCGCCTGCATGGTCGCGCGCGCTAAGCTGCTGGCGCAGCCCGGGCCACCACGGCAGGCTGTATGACAGCGCGATCCCCAACATGCCTGAGATCAGCGCTGCAGCGATTAAGTTGGAAGTCGCGTCCCAGTCCAGCGGGCTTTTCACAATCGAGTGAAACAGCAGCACGGGAAACAGCAAGTAATACACCACAGCTTCTACGCCTTGCCACACGCTGCGGTTCAAAGCACTGAAACGGCACAGCACGTAGCCCAGCAAGATCAGGGCAAAGTCAGGAAAGAGAAGTTGGGCGTAATACACGGCTGCAAACCATACTCCTTTTATTGCAGCGCGCGCGTGAATTTTGACGTCTGCAACGATGGCGCAGCAACAGCGTTTCCGGAGTGCTCGCTTCGGGAATGTCCTAGGAAAATAGGCTTTTGAGGGTGCGCTCAAGACAAAGCGCGGGAATTAGCATGGCAGCCTTACCCCAGCTTACAACCAGGAGACTCGAAACAATGAAACGTTTTAGCTGCATAGGCTTGGCCTTGGCCTTCGTGGGTTCTGCTGCTTGGGCACAAGCCTATCCCACCAAACCCATCAAGTTGCTGGTTCCGTTTGCCCCGGGCGGCACTACCGACATCATTGCGCGTGTGATTGCCGAGCCCTTGGGGCGTGAGCTGGGGCAAACCGTCGTGGTAGAAAACAAGGGTGGTGGCGGCGGCGTCATTGGCGCGCTGGAAACCGCACGCGCAGCGCCCGATGGCTACAACCTGGGCATTGCGACGGTGTCGTCGACAGCCACCAACCCTGCCATCAATCCCAAGATCCCGTACAACACACTCACGGACTTCACGCCCATCATCAACATTGCTGCCACGCCTAACGTGCTGGCCATCAATCCTAAATTCAGTGCGCCAGACCACGCCACTTTTCTGGCGACGCTCAAGGCCGGGCAAGGCAAGTATTCCTATGCTTCTTCTGGCACGGGTGGCATTCAGCACATGTTGATGGAGCTCTACAAGAACTTAACGGGCACCTTCATCACGCACATTCCCTACCGTGGGGCTGGCCCAGCGCTCAACGATGCTGTGGCCGGTCAAGTGCCCATCATCTTGGACAACCTGCCTTCGGCGCTGCCTTTTATTAAAGACAAGCGCCTGATGGCCGTGGCTGTGGCAGCGCCCCAGCGTCTGGAAGTCTTGCCCGATGTGCCCACCTTTAAGGAAGTGGGTTTGGAGCCGGTCAATCGCATGGCCTTCTACGGCATCATCGGCC
>JBJEZV010000063.1:0-2227 GCA_051887595.1 Comamonas sp. | reverse complement strand
TGGGCGCTTGGGGCCGCGAGCAAAAGGCAGCAGGCAAGGTGCGCATGATCGCCGATGGCGATGCAGCCTTGGCCAAGGCCACAGGCCTGACGCTGGACCTCAATGGCAAGGGCCTGGGTTTGCGCAGCAACCGTTATTCCATGCTGATCAAAGATGGCAAAGTAGCCACTTTGAATGTGGAAGCTCCCGGCAAGTTTGAAGTCAGTGACGCAGCCACTTTGCTGCAACAAGCCAAGGCTTAAATCTCAACGCACTGGTTGAGTTACAACTGGCTTGGGCCAACGGCCACCAGTTCCAAGCGCTGCACATGCAGCGCTTTTTTTTATGTGTGTGAGCTGTGCGTTGATGCATCCAAATTCGAGCAAGGCGCGCCAACATCACGAACAGGTACTGCGTGCCAGCGGCCACTGTGCAAGGGATCACCAATCCCACGGGCCTGGGCTTCGCCGCGAATGCTGTGCTGCCATTCGTGGAGCAGTTGCTGCCGTGCTGGTCCATCCAAAGGCGCAAGGGCGGCGCGAAGGTACTGCATCAGCCGTTGCACGGTAGCGGAGGGCGGTGTTTGTGCATGCATCCAGCGGTAGCCTGCAGAGGCTTCATTGCCAAACCAAGCCGCAAAGCGCTTGAGCTCCACCTGCTGGGCCGACTGCATCCAGCCCAGCACCTCACTTGGCACAGGCGTTGGGGGCAGCAAAGAGGCTTGGGCATGTTGTGCGATGAAGCGCACCAGCAATGCCAAGCTGGGGTCAGGCACGGGAATGTCGGGCGCTTGGCGCACAAGTTGGGTCCAGCGCGTAATGGACAAGTTGAGCAGCCACAGCATGTCGCGTGTGGTCAGCCCCAAGTGCTGCTGCAACTGGGCGAGGTCACGTCCCAGGACCGGGCGGTGGAGCGGGATCATGGCAAGACAGTCGGTGGGAGCTAGTAAATGTCGGCTTTGAGGTAGTGCGCGCCCGCAATCGGGTTGTGGTAGTAAGGGGCGATATTTTCGAAACCCAAATCCGTATAAAGGTTGCGCGCAGCCTCCATATCGTCCAGCGTGTCCAGCAAAACACAGGCATAACCGGCGCTGCGCGCTGCATCCAAAGTCGTTTCGGCCAACTGGCGACCCAGGCCAAATCCGCGAAATGCCTTGCGCACGTACAGGCGCTTCATTTCGGCGGCGTTTGGGTAGTCCGCCGTGTCTAAAGGGCGCAAAGCACAGCAGCCCGCCAGTGCGCCATCTACGTAGGCAAGCAAAAGGCTGCCACGAGGCGCTGCATAGTCACCCGGCAGATGGGATAGCTCGTGGGCAAAGTTCTGGAAACTCAGGTCCAGCCCCAGACTGTCGGCATATTCGCGAAACAGTTGGGCGGCACTGGCCATGTCGGAGGCAGAGGTGGCCAGTTCAACGGCCACACAAGGCTGGTCAATGTTCAAAGCGAGGCAATTCAGAGGGCTGAAAACAAGCGGATCAGTGTAGTCGCATGCTGGCAAAAGGGTAATGCGGGTGAGTGCGCAGTCGCCACTTAGAAGCTGCCGCGTGTCCAGACCCAATAGGCCATGATGGCGCTGGCAAACGCGAAAATCAGAGCGACCAGCCATTGGCCGGGCCCATCTGCACTGGCCGGAAGATCTGCAGCCTCAGAGGCTTGATCGCCATGCAGCATCGCGCCCACCAGCCCTTGGCGGCGCACCACGCAGTAGTAGGCGATGGCCGCGATATGCAAACCCAGCACCGTCCACAGCACGACTTCGCCCCAGCCATGGTGCCAGCTGGTAGCCCATGCGACCGTAGCGCTGTCGACCCAGCGCGTGAGCGAGCCTGCAAACGCTATTTCATCGTCACTGACCAAGCCGGTGCCTACCTGCAATGCCAGCGCCAGCAGCAGCACGATGGCAGCCAATGACCCCAGCGGAGAGTGACCGACGCGATCGATAGGCTGTGCCTTGCCACGCAGGTAAGACGGCAGACGAGCGAGGCTAGAGCACCAGGTGGCAAAACGTGACCAATGCCCGCCCTTGAGGCCCCACAGCACGCGAAACAGCAGCAGAGCCACCATGACATGGCCCAGGCGCAGGTGCCATTCCATGGCATTACCGCCGAGCTTGGCGGTGACGATCAAGCCTAAGGTGCAGGCTGCCAGCAGCCAGTGAAACAGGCGCGTGGGCCAGTCCCACACGCGCAAACGAGAAGTTGAAGGAGTATCCATGCGCCGACTGTAGAAGCGAAACGCGCTGCTGCCAT
>JBJEZV010000062.1:8574-18676 GCA_051887595.1 Comamonas sp. | reverse complement strand
GCAATGGCGCAGGCATGGCCACCTTCCACCAGGCGCTGCACCAGATCCACCACCCCGGGGCTGTCAGGCCCGCGGTCGACAAAGTCGCCCACAAACACCAATCGGCGCCCTTGTGGATGGTGGCCTTGTAGGTCATATCCGAGATGGCCCATCAAATCCAGCACGGCCTGGAGTTCACCGTGGATGTCGCCAACGATGTCCAGTGGTCCAGCAGGCAGGGGTTGAATCAGGCTCATGCGTCAATGGTGGTCAGAGAAAAACAAACGCCCGTCGAGATGAGCGAACGGGCGTTTGATATTGTTGCGTTGCAGCAAATGCGTCAACCCGTCAGGACCCTAAGCTGCGTGTCTTTCATAGCGCACAAAGCTGTAGGGCAGGCCCTGACTGCTCACACCATCTTGGCGTGTAACTTCGTGCCATTGCGCATCCAATTCGGGGGCATAGGCATCGCCTTCAAAGTTCTGGTGAATGATGGTCACTTCCACCACATCGGCCAGCGGTAAGGCTTGGGCGTAGATCTGCGCGCCGCCCATCACCCAGACGGTGTCGCCGTGCTGCGCAGCGGTTTGCAAGGCTTCTTCCAGTGTGCTGGCGCGCAACACACCTTCGGCGTGCCATTGGGCATTGCGCGTGACCACGATGTTGGTGCGCCCGGGCAATGGCCGAAAACGTGCGGGCAAAGAGTCCCAGGTTTTGCGGCCCATGACCACCGGATGGCCTTGGGTGAGTTGTTTGAAGTGCGCCAAGTCCTCGGGCAGGTGCCAAGGCATGGTGTTGTTCAGGCCAATGACGCCATTGGCTGCGCGCGCGTAAATCAGATGAATGGCCATGAATAACTTCTGAAATAAGAGCTGCATGCCTTGATGTATCAAGGTTTTGCAATAGTTTTGTATTGAAAAACCTTGTAGGCTCTAGGCAAGATGCTCTGGTTTTAAGTGTTTGATGCGCTTAAACGGCCACCGGTGCCTTGATGGCAGGGTGGTGCTCGTAACCCAGCACTTCAAAGTCTTCGAACTCGTACTCAAAGATCGACGCGGGCTTGCGCTTGATGTGCAGCGTGGGATAGGCCATCGGCTGGCGCGAGAGCTGGGTTTGCACTTGCTCGAAATGGTTGTTGTAGATGTGGCAATCGCCGCCTGTCCAGATGAAGTCGCCCACTTCCAGATCGCACTGCTGCGCCAGCATATGGGTCAGCAGCGCATAACTGGCGATATTGAAGGGCACGCCCAGGAAGATGTCGGCGCTGCGCTGGTAGAGCTGGCAGCTGAGCTTGCCGTTGGCCACATAGAACTGAAAGAACGCGTGGCAGGGCATCAGGGCCATCTGGTCCAGATCGGCCACATTCCAGGCGCTGACGATGATGCGTCGGCTGTCCGGATTGGTCTTGAGTTGCTGGACCACCTCGGCAATTTGGTCGATGTGGCTGCCATCGGGCTTGGGCCAGTTGCGCCATTGCACGCCATACACAGGCCCCAGGTCGCCATCTTCGCGCGCCCATTCGTCCCAGATGGTGCAGCCGCGCTCTTGCAGCCATTTGACGTTGCTGTCGCCGCGCAGAAACCACAGCAATTCCAAGATGATGGATTTCAGGTGCACCTTCTTGGTGGTGACCAGCGGGAATCCTTCGCTCAAATCAAAACGCATCTGGTGGCCAAACACGCTGCGTGTGCCGGTGCCGGTGCGGTCGCCCTTGGAGACACCATGCTCAAACACATGGCGCATGAAGTCTTCGTATTGCGAACGGACAGGGCGGTCTGTGGTGGTGGTCATGGGCGAAATCTCAAAAACAAAAACAAAACCGCCAGGGGCATACAAGCTGTGCTTGTCACCTCGGACGGCCAATCTTCGATTGTGCCATGCACCGCTTATACCGGGCCTGTATGCGCTTTAGCGCCTCCAGCACCGTCTGACGGCCCGAAAGCGGCATTGACGGACAAGCGTTGAACGCACGCCCCGGGACAATCCCTGTGTCGCCACCGCAACGTATGGAATATCGCCAGCCCTCGTGATCCGCAGCGCTGGCACCCACTGGAGGAGAGAGCCGATGAAAATTCTGTTGAGCCCCTGGCACACGGCGCTGGTGTTGTGCGCCGCTGGTGTTCTGGCTGCCTGCGAGCCATCGACCCCGGCGCCCAAAATGAACACTGCTGGCGCAGTGCCTGCTGGTGCACCGGCGCCGTCTGCGCCACTGGATGCGGTGCAAGGTTTAGGTGCTGATGCGGCCACTGTGGCCGCCAGCGCAGACCAGGCAGCCCAAGCGCCCACCGGCCCGGCGCAAGCACCCTCAGCCTCTCCGCTGAGTGAGCTGCGCAGCTATGTCGGCACTTATCCCAGTGACAGTAATGTGAGCTTTTTGGAGCAAGGCGTACTCGCCGAGCGGCTCAAGCTCATGCTGGGCAAAGACTACGCGACGCTGCTGTCCAATATGCGCACGGTCAGCCCATTGCAAGAAGACGCCGGGCGCTGGTTTATCACAGGCAATCGTCCGCACGAAGGCGGCAAAGAAGCGGGCGCAGTGGTGGTCGATGCACAGCGCAATGCCGTGCGCGTGTGGATGCTGCACGAAGGCCAGGTCAAAGAATTTCAAGACCCCAGCCATGTGAGTGTGCCCTGGCCCAAAGATGTGCAGACTTTGCTGAGCAACAGCGCCAAAGGCTGAAAATTAAAGCTCAAACCTTGAGCACGCAGCCAGGGTTGAGCAGGTTCTGAGGGTCCAGCGCCTGTTTGATGCTGCGCATCAGCTGCAATGCCACGGGCGATTTGTACTGCTCTAGTTTGTCAGCCTTGAGCGCGCCCACGCCGTGCTCGGCGGAGAACGAGCCACCAAACTCCGCCACTGCGTCGTAGACCAGCTGGTTCACCAGCGGTTCCTTCTCGCGCAAAAAGCTGGGGCCGTCTTGGCCCTCGGGCACTTGGACGTTGTAGTGCAGATTGCCATCGCCCAGATGCCCAAAATTGACCAAGCGCACGCCAGGAATGGCTTGCTGCAGCACGGCATCGGTGTGGGCCACAAAGGCCGGAATGCGCGACGCCTGAATCGCAATGTCATGCTTGATGTTCAGGCCTTCTTGCGCCTGCGCCAGCGGAATGCTCTCGCGGATGTGCCACAGCGCCTGGGCTTGACCCACGTTTTCAGCCACCACGGCATCCAGCACACAACCAGCCTCCAGCGCGAGTTCCAGCAGATGCTCAAAGCGCGCGCGGGCGTGGGCCTCTGATTCGCTGTCGGAGTTCTCCAGCAGCACGCAGTACGGCGCGCCGGGCATGCCTGCAAACGGCACGCGCAACAGGGGCATGTGTTTGACGACCAGCGACAGCGCAAACTGTCCCATCACTTCAAAGCCTGTCAAACCAGCTGCTAATTCTTGGTGTGCCAGCCCCAGCAATTGCACGGCAGCCTCCAGGCTGGGCACCGCCGCAAACGCTGTCAATTGCGCAGCAGGGCGTGGAAACAGCTTCATGGTGGCAGCCGTGATGATGCCCAAAGTGCCTTCGCTGCCGATGAACAAATCGCGCAGGTCATAGCCGGTGTTGTCTTTGCGCAGACCCGTCAGCCCGCTCCAGATGTCGCCTTGTGCGGTGACCACTTCCAGCCCCAGACACAGCTCGCGCGTGTTGCCGTAGCGCAGCACCTGGGTGCCACCCGCGTTGGTGCCGAGATTGCCACCAATGGTGCAACTGCCTTCAGCAGCCAGTGACAGGGGAAACAAAAAGCCTGCTTGTTCAGCCGCTGCTTGCAGCTGTTGCAGCACCACACCAGCTTCCACCGTCACTGTTAAGTTGTCTGCATCGATGTGGCGCACGGCATTGAGGCGCTGCAGGTTGAGCACGATTTGCGTGCCGCTGCCATCGGGCGTAGAGCCGACCGACAAGCCCGTGTTACCGCCTTGGGGCACGATGGAGTGGCCAGCCTGGCGGCATGCACGCACCACAGCAGCCACTTCTTCGGTAGAGCCCGGGCGCACCACGGCCAAGGCTTTGCCGCGCACGCGCTTGCGCCAATCTTGTTCGTAGGCGCTGAGGTCGCCCTCGGTCAAAACATGGGCATTGCCCACAATGGAGCGCAGCGAGGAAAGCAAATCAGCGGTCATGGATATGGACTCAAAACATCAGGCAGTGACAGTCGTGGCAGCAGCTTTGGCACGCTGCAGACGCAGGCGCACGTGCAAAGCACAGGCCACAAACAGCATAAGACACAGAGCAATCTCCAGCATGGCCAAATAGTTGCTGGGCGCAGGATCACTCCAGGCGCGCACCACACCTTCTGTGAAGTACAGCCACACCACCAAGCTGACCCAGCGATAGGTGTACATGCGGTGCTTGAGCAGGCCAATCAAGGGGATGCACAACGGCAAGGCCTTGAGCACCAGCCACGAACCACCGGGCCGCAGCGGCGCCAGCCACAGCTCCCAGGTGATGCACAGCACCATCAGTGCCAGCAAACTGCCCACGGCCAGCCAGCGGGTGGCAGCCACATCGCTGCCCGGAAGATTGTTGCTTGTTGAGTTCATTGGGGTGGCATCATACGGGCCATGGCCTTGACATTCCACCGTGCTCGCCAGCGCTTGCGGCAATTGATGAAGACGCTCAAGTACTTTCCTTGGGCCAACACTTTGCACACGCTGAAAACGCGTTTCAACCAAGACCAGCTGGGTTTAACGGCCAGCAGTCTGACCTTCACCACGCTGTTGGCCCTGGTGCCCTTTTTTACGGTGCTGCTGTCGGTGTTCACCGCATTTCCCAGCTTTGGACGCTTGCAAGAAACGCTGCAGCGCTGGCTGGTCGACAGCCTGATCCCCGTAGAAATTGCGGAACAGGTGATGGACTACCTGATGCAGTTTTCCAGCAAAGCCAGCCAGCTGGGGATTGTGGGTCTGGCGTTTTTGCTGCTGACCGTGGTGAGCTTGATTTTGACCATGGACAAAACGCTCAACCACATCTGGCGTGTGCAGCGCATGCGTCCGCTGGGCCAGCGCCTGTTGATCTACTGGGGCGTGATCACCTTTGGGCCTTTGCTCATGGGCTTGAGTATTGCCACCACCTCCTACGTTCTCACCGCTTCTCAAGGTTTGGTGGCCGTGCTGCCGGAGTCGGTGCAAATTGGCTTTAACTCGCTGGAGTTTTTGCTGCTGTCAGGCGCCATGGCTGCGCTCTACCACTTTGTACCCAATACACCGGTGAAGTGGCGCCACGCCTGGGCCGGTGGCTTGTTTGTGGCTGCAGGCATGGCGCTAGCAAAAAACGTGCTGGGTCTTTATCTGTCGACCGTGCCGACGTATTCCGCCATCTACGGCACATTTGCCACCTTGCCGATTTTGCTGATCTGGATTTACACCTGTTGGGTGATCTTTTTGCTGGGTGCGGTGGTGGCGGCCTACTTGCCCAGCTTGTTGGTAGGCACCAGTCGTGATGCCTACCACCCGGGCTGGAAGCTGGAGTTGGCGCTAGAGGCCGTGGCTGTGCTTGAACCATTTCGCAGTGATGCACAGCGGGGCCTGCCTGCTTTGGCATTGGCCAAAAAGCTGCGTGTGGATCGGCTGCAACTTGAACCTGCGCTGGCGGCATTGACAGCCATCCGTTGGGTCGGAGCGATGCCCGAGGCAGGCACGTCGTATTTGGAAGAAGGCGAGCCACGTTATGTGCTGCTGGCAGATCCTGACACCACGCCTTTAGCGGCCCTGATTGAGCACATGCTGCTGGTGCAAACTGACAGCACGCAGCCGTTGTGGCGCCATGCGGGCTGGGATACGGCCATGTTGCGCAGTGTGATGCCGCACGTACCTGCCCCGGCAGCCAAAGACGATGACGATCGCGCTTTGGCCTGAGCGCCGCTGCATGGCAGCGCAAGCGCAATAAGCGCAGTCATGGCTAACCCATTCTGCACAGCGTTGCCGTGGTGTCAGCAATTCCTTGCAGAAGCTGGAAGGTTTTAGCGGAGCGAGGACACGCATTCATCGTAGTTGCGACAGCATCGCGTCTTTTTAAAAAAGCCCTTGTTCTTGGCCTATGGCCCGTGACCATCACGATGGTCCTCGAATGATCTTTGCCAGAACCACTGCGCTGTGAAGCGGCAAGGGCAGCGTGGGGCGCGCCGACCGGGTGGCCCGTGGCCGGGTTTTCACCGCCCTTGCTGGTTCGTAAGGGCATGCACAGTGACTCCGTTGAGAGCTTGTGTGAAAGCACCTGCGCGTTATTAGCCCTTTCAACCTACATGCTGGAGGTGCATCCATGGCTAGTCTGGATACACCTGCGACTTCCTTTTTTCAAATTTTGCTTATGAGTTCCACTGTTTCTCATCCTTCGCAGCAGCCCACACTGGCGCACATGCTGCAAGCACGTGTGGCCTTGACACCGGATCTGCCCGCTTACCGAGAGTTTGTAGGCAAAGATCTGCCGTGGCGCGAGTGGACGTGGTCGCAAGTGGGCGTTGCCGTACAGCAATGGCGTCAGGCCCTACAGCGCAGCGGTGTGGTGCATGGAGACCGCGTGGGAATTTGGCTGCCCAACAGCATCAACGCCATGTGCATGGACCAGGCGGCCTTGCAAATGGGCAGCATTACGGTGCCCGTCCACACCACGGACAACCCAGCCAGCATTGCCTACATTTTTGACAATGCGGAAATCAGTGTGCTGGTGCTCAGCTCGGTGGCGCAGTGGGAAAAGCTGCAGTCGACGGGCTATGCCATGGCGACGTTGAAGACCGTGATTGTGGTGGACGGCTTGGCTGATGGTGCCGCAGTGTCGGGCGCAGCACGTGTCGTGGCGCTGCAGCAATGGCTGGAAGAAGGTCAAGCGATGGCTCAGCAAGCCGCGCCGGCCTTGCCTGTGGCTTCGGATGTGTCGGCCATCGTCTACACCTCGGGCACTACCGGCAAGCCCAAGGGCGTGATGCTCATGCACTCGAACGTGATGGCCGATGTGGGTGCTTTCATGGATCGCCTATCGCCGCACGAAGGTGACCGTTTCTTGTCGTTTTTGCCGCTGTCGCATACCTTTGAGCGCACCGTGGGCTACTACCTATCGATTGCCTGCGGCGCTCGCACCTCTTATGCCCGTTCTGCCGCGTTGCTGATGCAGGACATGCAGACCGAAAAACCCACCATCTTGGTGTGTGTGCCGCGCATCTATGAGCGTGCCCACGCTAAGGTGCTTGAAAAAGTGCTGGCTGGCCCTGACGCTGAGCGCCAGGCGTTTGAGGCATCGGTCGAGTGGGGTTGGGCCAACTTCTGCGCCCGCCAAGACATTGCCGATTTGCATGCGCACGATGCCACCTTGGTGGGTACGCCAGCACCTGCGGCGCACGCCGTGATTGCGCAGCAAATCTCCCATCTTTTTGGTGGTTGTGTGCGCATGGCCATCACAGGCGGTGCAGCCATTCCGCACAGCACGGCCAAGGCTTTCTTGGCATTGGATGTGCCCTTGTTGCAAGGCTATGGCATGACCGAGACCACGCCCGTGATTTCGGTCAACACCTTGGATGGCAACGATCCGGCCACCGTTGGTACGCCTTTACCTTGCGTGGAAGTGCGCATTGGCGAGCAACGCGAGCTGCAAGTGCGCGGCCCCATTGTGATGAAGGGCTACTGGAAGCGCCCGGAAGAAACCGCTGCTGCCTTTACCGACGACGGCTGGCTGCGCACAGGTGACCAGGCTGAGCTGATCAAAGGGCGCATCCGCCTCATGGGCCGATTGAAAGAGATCATCGTGACTTCCACGGGCGAGAAAGTCTCGCCTGCGGATCTGGAGTTGTCGTTGCTGGCCGATCCTTTGATCGAGCAGGTGATGGTGCTGGGCGACCACCGAGCTTTCATCAGCGCGATCGCGGTGCTCAACGAAGAGAACTGGGCGCTGTTTGCCCAGGAGCAGGGCTGGGACGCGACCGACCCTGACACGCTGCGCCAACCTGTGGTGGTGCAAACCATCTTGAAGCGCCTGCAGGCTTTGAGCACAGAGTTCCCCAGCTATGCCCAGCCACGCGCGCTGCTGCTGACCACCGAAGCCTGGAGTGTGGAAAACCAGTTGCTGACCCCGACGATGAAAGTCAAACGCAAGCAAATTTTGGAGCGCTACGCTGTGGAGATTGAGCAGCTCTACGGCAATCGCCGGATGGGCTGATCCCTTCCAATGCATACAACGGGCTTCGGCCCGTTTTTTTGTTGCTGGGGCTCAACCGTAGTGCTGTGTTCGTGTCAGCTGGCCGTCTTGTTTGCCTTCAAGGGCTCAGGGTTGTGCGCTATATTGCTTGCCATACGCCAGCCCTTTGGCGAGCAGCATCTGGAGAGACAGCGATGAAAGTGAGCGACATTCTGCGCCTCAAAGGCAGCACACTGTATGTAGCGCAGGCCGATGATTCCTTGGAGCAGGCCGCAGGCTTGATGGTGGACAAAGACATCGGCTCCTTGGTGGTCATGGAGCATGGCGATGTGGTGGGCATGCTGACGTTCCGAGAAGTGCTGCAAGCGACCGTGAAAAATGGCGGCCACTTTGGTAGCACCCGCGTTCGCTCGGCCATGGATGATGCTCCGCTGACCTGCACCATGGAAACCGAACTCGATGAAGTGCGCCGCATGATGCTGGACCGCCATGCGCGCTACATGCCCGTGATGGACAAGCGCATGCTCATGGGTGTGGTCAGTTTGTATGACGTGGCCAAGGCCGTGGTGGACAGCCAAAACTTCGAGAACAAACTGCTCAAAGCCTATATCCGAGATTGGCCGCAGCAAGAAGCCAGCGACAACGCAGATCGTGCGTGAGGGCAGGCTTGCAGCATGGCAACATGAGCTTCCTTCGGGAAGCTTTTTTTTGGTCCGAGCAATGTGGGCTAGGCCCAATGGCTCAGCGCATTACGCCGTGAAAGCTGTGTCCAACCAGGCAGGCAATTCCTGCGGGGGCATGGGTCTGGCAAAAAGATAACCTTGCAGCACAGGGCAGCCGTGCTGGCGCAACCACTGGGCTTGGTCAGCGGTTTCCACGCCCTCGGCCACCACGGTCATGCCCAGGCTGGTGGCAATGTTGAGCACCGAACGCGTCAGCGCCCCGGCTGCCGAGCTGGTGGTGACATCGTGCACAAAGCTCTTGTCGAGTTTGAGTTCCGAAATGGGCAGACGGTGCAAATAGCTCAGGCTGGAGTAGCCGGTGCCAAAGTCATCCATTGCCAGGCGCAGGCCTGCGGCATGCAAAGCCTGCAAATTGTTTTGGGTGGCGTGGCTGCTGTCGAGCATCACGCTCTCCGTAATCTCCAGCACCAAATCGCTGCTTTGCAAGCCGTGCTGTTGCAGGCAGGCTTGGACTTTGTGGGCAAAAGTCGGATCGTGGAAATTGTTGGTGGAGAGATTGATGGAGATGTGCGGCACGGCAATACCTTGCGCGCGCCAAAGCACCAATTGCGCGCAGGCGGCATGCAGCAGCCAACCTGTGAGGTCGTGGATCATGCCCGTGTCTTCCGCAACAGCAATAAAGCGCGGCGGCGAGACCCAGCCCCATTCCGGGTGGTGCCATCGCGCCAGTGCTTCAAGGCCGTACAGGCCTTGTGCTCCGGCGCCGCGCACCTGCGGCTGAAAGAACAGCTGCAATCCCCCGGCCGCCAAGGTATGGCGCAGGTCGCGCTCCATGTGGGCGCGTTCCTGGTTGAGCTGCCCCATCACTGGCTGGTAACGCTCCCAGTGCTGGCTGCCTCGGCTTTTGGCCACGTACATGGCCTGATCGGCATGGCGCAGCAGGGTCTCGACGTCCGTGCCGTCTTCTGGAAAGCTGCACACCCCAATACACGCATTGGGCGTGGTGAGCACGCCCTGCACGGAAAACGGCTTGGCCACGGCATCGAGTAAGCGCTGCGCCAGTTGCGGGATGTGTTCGGGGCTGCAGCTGGGCATGAGCACCGCAAACTCATCGCTGGACAGTCGGCCCACCACGTCTTCAGGCCGTGTGCACTCGCTCAACCGGCGGGCGACTTCACACAGCAGGGCATCTCCTGCGGCGTGGCCCAAGCTGTCATTCCAGAGCTTGAAGCGATCCAGGTCCAAAAAGAACAGCACGCCCGTTTCGCCACGGTAGGCATGCAATGTCTGCTGGGCGCATTCATTGAACATGGTGCGGTTGGGCA
>JBJEZV010000062.1:0-8474 GCA_051887595.1 Comamonas sp. | reverse complement strand
TCCCATTCCGGATTTTGTGCAATATGCGGGGTGACCACCTCGCGGCCCAGAAACGCTGCGGCGCTGCAGGCGCCGTGGTTGGCGCCCGGGCGTGTAGCCTTCAAGGCGTCCAGCACATCCAACGGCAGGCTGGGCGCGGCCAGCGGTTGCAGCAGGTTCTCAGGCGTCACTTCCATGACGCAGGCGTGCACCTGCAGCGCAATCTGCTCCAGCGCCACGCACATGTCGTGCAGCATCTGCGGCAGGGGTTGTTCTTGAACGACGCTTTCCAGCATCTGGCGCTGAAAGGCTTCAAATTTCTTGGTGAAGCCAATGTCATGAAAGACCATGACTTGTGCGGCTGCCACCGTCGTGGCGGGATTCAGCGGCGCGCGATCGAGGGTGTTGATGGTTGCCGAGACCCAAAAGCTATGGCCTTGTTGGTGGCGCACTTGCAGCTCACCGCAGAAGCTGCCGTTGTGAAGCAATTGTTCACGAATGTGTGGCGGAAGTTCATCGCCCGTGCCTAGCAGTTTTTGCAGCACACGACTGCCACCCATGTCTTGGACGCTGTAACCGAACATGCGGGTGAAGCCATCGTTGACTTCGATAACGCCCCGAGCGCTGTCGATCATCAGCCACGCGCTGTCACTGCTGTGTAGGGCTTGTTGCCAGTCAGAGTGGATTGGGCCCGAAACAGTGAGGGGCATCTAGCAGCTTTCCTTGAAGATTTCTGAAGATAGTAACAAGCCGCTGCTGACTCGCCAAGCCGTGGGAAACAGCACAGGCATAATCGCCCCACTATGAGCGGCAATACATTCGGAACACTTTTCACGGTTACCAATTTCGGGGAGTCCCACGGCCCGGCAATTGGTTGTGTCATTGATGGCTGCCCGCCCGGCATGCCTTTGACGGCGGAGGACATCCAGACGGATTTGGACCGTCGCCGGCCTGGCACCAGCCGCCATGTCACGCAGCGCCAAGAGGCCGACCAGGTGGAGATTTTGTCAGGGGTGTACGAAGGCGTGACCACTGGCACACCGATTGCACTGTTGATTCGCAACACCGACCAGCGCAGCAAAGACTACGCCAACATCGCCCAAAGCTTTCGCCCCGGACATGCCGACTACGCCTACTTTCACAAATATGGCGTGCGTGATCCACGCGGCGGTGGACGCTCCTCTGCGCGTTTGACCGCACCCACGGTGGCAGCTGGCGCGGTGGCCAAAAAGTGGCTCAAGCACAAGTTTGGGACGGAGTTTCGCGCCTGCATGACGCAGTTGGGAGAGCTGCCCATCGCGTTCGAAGACTGGGCGCACGTGCCGCACAACCCGTTTTTTGCCCCGGTCGCCGATGTGCAGGCGCTGGAAGCCTATATGGATGCATTGCGCAAGTCCGGTGACAGCTGCGGCGCACGCATTCGCGTGCAGGCCACGGGCATGCCCGTGGGTTTGGGCCAGCCGCTGTATGACAAGCTCGATGCCGATATCGCCTATGCCATGATCGGGCTCAATGCCGTCAAGGCCGTGGAAATTGGCGCTGGTTTTGAGAGTGTGGCCCAGCGCGGCACGGTGCATGGCGACTCGCTCAGCCCTGATGGTTTCCGCAGCAACCACGCAGGTGGCATCGTGGGCGGCATCAGCACGGGGCAAGATCTGGAAGTGAGCATTGCCATCAAGCCCACCAGCTCGATCTTGAGTCCACGCGAGTCCATCGATGTGCACGGCAACTCGACCGAAGTGGTCACCAAGGGCCGCCACGATCCTTGCGTTGGCATTCGCGCGGCGCCCATTGCCGAGGCACTGCTGGCCTTGGTGGTCATGGACCACGCGCTGCGCCACCGCGCCCAATGTGGCGATGTGCAGCTGGACGTGGCACCGATTCCTGCCAGCGCGCCATCCAGCCACTAAACGCTGTGAATTGATAGCTGCTAGCCTTTGTAGAAAGCCACTTTCAGAGTGTTTTATATTGGAAAGTGGCTTCTAGTCTAGGTAAGTAGCTTTGATTTCAATAGCTTGCGGCGTCAGCATGCCGTGTGTGCACCCAAAACAAAGGCCGCATATGCGGCCTTTGTGCTTGTGCACTGTGCATTCTCAAAAATGCGGGAAGAGGGCGATGGGCTACGTAGAAGCAGCCATCACATCTACGCTTGGGCGAAGCTTTATTGTCCGACTTCGTCCACCAGATGCTTGAAGTCTTCGATGTCTTCAAAACTGCGGTACACGCTGGCAAAGCGGATGTAAGCCACTTTGTCGAGCTTGCGCAGCTCCTGCATCACCAACTCTCCAATGCGGCTGGAAGCCACCTCGCGCACGCCAGCAGTCAGCAATTGCTCTTGCACACGCTCAATGGCATCGTCGACTTGCGATGACTCCACGGGGCGCTTGCGCAGCGCCAAGGTGAAGGACGCTTGCAGCTTGTCGTGGCTGAATTCCGTGCGGCGGCCATCTTTTTTGACCACCGTCGGAAAGCTCACATCCGGGCGCTCATAGGTCGTGAAGCGCTTGGTGCAGCCCAGACACTGGCGACGCCTTCGGATGAAGGCCCCTTCTTCAGCGACACGCGTTTCCACAACCTGGGAATCGGGATGGCTGCAAAAAGGGCACTTCATAGCTCAACGTCGATTACTTGTAGACAGGAAAGCGCGCTGTCAGCTTGGCCACTTCAGCACGGACACGGGCCAAGGTCGCTTCGTCGCTGGGGTTCTCCAGCACATCGGCCACCAAGTTGGCGGTGATGCGGGCTTCTTCTTCCTTAAAGCCGCGAGTGGTCATCGCAGGAGTGCCCACACGGATGCCGCTGGTCACAAATGGCTTCTCAGGGTCGTTGGGGATGGCGTTCTTATTGATGGTGATGTGCGCCTGGCCCAAAGCCGCTTCCGCTGCCTTGCCGGTAATGCCCTTGGAACGCAGGTCCACCAGCATGACGTGGCTTTCAGTGCGGCCAGAGACAATGCGCAGACCGCGAGCGGTCAGGGTATCAGCCACCACCTTGGCGTTCTTGACCACTTGCTCTTGGTAGGCCTTGAACTCAGGGCTCATGGCTTCCTTGAAGGCTACTGCCTTACCAGCGATCACGTGCATCAATGGGCCGCCTTGCAGGCCGGGGAAGATGGCGCTGTTGATGGCTTTTTCGTGCTCGGCCTTCATCAAGATCACGCCGCCACGGGGGCCGCGCAGGCTCTTGTGGGTGGTGGTGGTGACCACGTCGGCAAAAGGCACGGGGTTGGGGTAGACGCCAGCAGCGATCAAGCCTGCATAGTGGGCCATGTCCACCCACAGGATGGCGCCCACTTCCTTGGCGATCTTGGCAAAGCGCTCAAAGTCAATGTGCAGGGCGTATGCCGAAGCACCCGCCACGATGATGCGGGGCTTGTGCTCGCGCGCCAGTTTTTCGACTTGTTCGTAGTCGATGGCTTCGTTGGCGTCCAAACCGTAGGACACGGCGTTGAACCACTTGCCCGACATGTTCAGGGCCATGCCGTGGGTCAGGTGACCACCTTCAGCCAGGCTCATGCCCAAAATGGTGTCGCCAGGCTTGGCAAATGCCATCAGCACGGCTTGGTTGGCTTGCGAGCCGGAGTTGGGCTGCACATTGGCGGCTTCGGCACCAAAGATGGCCTTGATGCGGTCAATGGCCAGTTGCTCGACCACGTCCACGTGTTCGCAGCCGCCGTAGTAGCGCTTGCCGGGGTAGCCTTCGGCGTACTTGTTGGTCAGCTGGGAGCCTTGGGCTTCCATGACCGCAGGCGAGCAGTAGTTCTCGCTGGCAATCAGCTCAATATGATCTTGCTGGCGCTGGTTTTCAGCCTGGATGGCGGCAAAGACTTCTGGGTCGACGATCTCGACAGTATTGGTGCGTTGGAACATGGTATGGCAGTCCTGTGAACTTGTATCCCTTGAAAAGGGCTGCCCAGGCGAACGGCTGAAACGCCCGAACTCTCTGGGCGGTACGCTCCCCGGTGGTTGGCGCAGAGCCAATGACAGGCTCTTTGCAGCGATTCCACGTCAGTGCGGCACTGGTCCAATCCAGTCGCACCTATCGCCAGTTGCGTACCCTGTAAGTGTAGCCCAGCCATTGGCCCCGAGAAAAAACGAAGCGCAAGCCACTGCACGAGGACAAGGGCTTGCGCTGCGAGGGGTCAACGCGTGTTTTACTGGTCGATCAACGGAGTCTTACAGATTGGAGTTGTGGGCAATCTGGGGCACGTCTTCCACGGTGCTGGCTGCTACGGCTTCGGTGGCTGGCGCTGCTTGTGGTTCATCCACGATCGGTGTGATCAAGCGCTTGGCCACAATGATGGGCTTGATTTCTGTGGTGGGCGTTGCAATGCCCGCGACTTGGCGCAAGCGCTTGTGCTCTGCCAGAACTTTGGCGGCATAGCCTCGGTCGTTGGGCAGGTTGGCAGCGCCCACGTAGTACTTGAGCGCACCTTCCACAGAACCCGTGATCTGAATGTATTCCTTCAAGATGGCCGTGCCCACACGCAAATTGCTAATGGGATCAAACGCCGCGTGGCTGCCACCAAAGTTTTCGTACTTTTCGGTGTGCACACGCGTCATCACCTGCATCAAGCCTTGTGCGCCCACAGAGCTTTGCGCAAAAGGATTGAAGCTGGACTCCACGGCCATGACGGCCAAGATCAATGTGGGATCAATCTTTTGCTGCGCACCTTGCTCGTAAGCTTCTGCCACGATGGCCGCAATCGGCTCGGGGGCAACGCGGTACTTTTTACTGATCCAGTAAGCCACTGCAGCTTGCTCTTTGGACAGCTCTTGCGGATTGATGGCTGTGGCACGCTCGATGGCATCGGGCTGCGGCGAGAAGCCTACCACTGCAATATGGCGGTCTTGCAGCCACGCACGCAGCTGCGCCTCGCCTTTATCGCGCAGTTCAGTGTGGGCAAACAGTGCAAACACTGCCAGCGCCACCAGCAAACCTATCAAGGCAAAGCTGTTGTGGATGACTTCAAGAAAGCCTTCGGTGACATCGGACGCAAACGTGCGTGCGGATGTCACCCAGTTTCTTGGTTGGGACATGGCGTTTCCTTTCTTGTGGTCCTTGCATGCGGGCGTAGCCAGCTGCGGGAACCAGCGGTTGTTGCTGTCTCCGGCCAAATCCGGCGCCTAGAGGGCAGGAGACATCCTATGGACAAGGATCAAAGTAACAACGTTTAACAATGCTTCGGTAGAAGTGGGCGGATTCTAAAAGTGCGCTTAATTACCAGTCAATACTAAAGAATTTGATTCTTATTATAAATCTGTATGTTTCGGCCTTGTGCGTGCCCTGTATTTCTTGATTGCAGGTTGTAAGCCCTTGTTTCATCAGTTGCCTGCGAGCGATGCGCATGGAACAGCCGCCAATCCAAAAAAATGTGAAAACGTCGCTGATAGCCCCCAAAACATATCGACGGACGAAAGGGGTATTTTGGTGAGAGCGAGTTGATAGTGGCCGCGTCAACTTTGAAGCGGTCAAAAAATCAGGCGAGCAAATCCATGCGCCACCACAACCTGCGCTGCAAAGGGAGAAACCGGCGATTGCTCAGGCTCTGCCTTGCAAATTTGGGGTGAATACAAATAAAGGCGAAAATACATGTTTGCTTGCATCGCGTCTGTATGAAACGGTGCAAGCTGTAACAGCAGGGTGTGCGCCGAATGCGCTGCTCTGATTGATCACCTTCATGACTATCCAAAGATTTTTGCAGCAACATGTCTGACGCACCTGAACTGAACCCGTCCCCTGCCAAGCAAGCCGATGTGCATCCGCTGGACGCTTTGACAGGCGGTGCGTTTTCCGCCGCTACTTCTGGTGAGCGTGCTGGCCGCGTGCGCGACTGGCTGGCCACCCAGCCCAGCGACGAGCAACTCCAAGACGTATTCAAAGAACTGAGCATTCGCGACAAAAGTGTGGCGCGTTTGGTGCGTGAGCGCATGGACGACATCCGCCGCGCCAAAGAGCAGGAAGTGATTGCCGTGGAATGGGCGCAAAAAGCGCAAGCTTTGCTGGCAGCGCCCACGCTCAATGTGATCGAGGCTGTGGCCTGGCAGCGCGAAGCAGCCAAGGCTGGTGCACCTTTGTCGCGCGAGCCTTTGTCGGTGTTCAAGCAGCAACTGGCTGAGCGCGTAAAGACCGTAGAAGATCTGCAGCACCGCGTGCAAGTGCAGCGTGAAGCAGCAGTGCTGCTGGCGCAGCGCATCGAAGTGCTGTCGACCAAGCCTTGGCGCGATGCCGAAGCAGCCCAAGAAGGCCTTCGCAACGACGTAGCCCACTGGCAAACCCAGGCGCAGGAATTGACGGCCGACGCCAGCTGGGCCAGCGTGAACGACCGCTTCCCGCCTTTGCTGGAAAGCTCGCGCGCTCAGCTGTTGGTGGTGTGGGAAGCTTTCCAGTCCGCATTGGCATTGACACAAGCAGCGGCCCAGAGCGAAGCAGCTGAGCTGCCTCCTGTACCCGTTTGGGCGGATGAAATTCGCGTTGCTCGTGGCCTGCCTTCGGAATTGGCTGCACCAGTGACCAAGGCCGTTCCCAAGGCGGTCGCAGCCAAGGCCGATGCGGGTGCCAAGCAGCAAGCCGCGCTGCAGGCCATTGTTCCTGCCGTGAAGGCCGTTGCCGATGCAGCTCCTGAAGCCAAGACAGCTGCGATTGATGCTTTGCGCAGCCAGTTAAAGCAACATGGTCGCTGGTTGGATGAAGCTGTGGCTCAGCAAGTGCACGAAGCTTTGGTGGCAGCGGGTGATGCCCAAGGCTGGCAGCCCAAGCATGTGGATCAACAGCGCGAAGCATTGATCGCCAAGGCTGAAGCGCTGGTGCAACGCCCCGAAGGCCAGGCCTTGGGTGGTCGCAAGTTGCAAGAATCTTTGCGCCAGCTGCGTGAAGAATGGAAGCAAACCGACCAAGGTGCTGCGCCCAACCATGCGCTGTGGAAAAAGTTCGATGAAGCCTGCAACACTGCCTACAAACAAGTCGAAGCTTGGTTGGAGCGCGTGCGTGCAGAGTCGCACCAGCACAAAGCCACGCGTTTGGCGTTGATTGAAGACATCAAGTCTTGGACAGCTGCCAATACAGACAACCAAGATTGGAAGGCTGTGCTGCGCGCTTTGCGTCAGTTTGGTGAGCGCTGGCGTGACAGCGGCCATGTTGGCGAGAAGGTGTTTGCTGAGCTGCAAGCTGCTTTCAAGCAGGCGATGGCTGCTGCTGAAGCGCCTTTGCAAGCCGCCCAAAAGGCCAGCTTGGATCGTCGCCATGCCATGATTGCCGAAGCGCAAGCGTTGGCTGATGCGCCAACTTTGCGTATCGATGCGGTTAAGGCGCTGCAGCAGCGCTGGCAATCAGAGGCGCAGACCGTGCCTCTGGATCGCAAGCACGAGCAAAAGCTTTGGGATACTTTCCGCAAGCCTTTGGATGATGCTTTCAATCGCAAGAGCGTCGAACGCGGCAGCCGTATGCCTTCGTTGGATAGCCTGTCGGCCCATGACCGTGCAGTGGTAGAGGCAGCCAAGGCGTTGCAAGCGGCCAATGCATCGGGTGATGCGCAGCAAATCCGTGCAGCCATGGCGGCGCTGGAAGAGGCGGTTCGTCAGCAGCCTGCGACAGGTGCAGATGTTTCGGAAGCTGCTGCATCTGCGCCTGCTGCTAGTTCAACTGCTGCTGCGCAAGGTGAGCGTGCGATTGTGGCGGTGCGTGGCGATGACCGCCCGGGTGCCAAGAAAGAAGCAGCACCTGCTGCGCGTGATGCACGTGCGCCCCAACGCAAAGACATGCGCCCTGTGCGTGCCGAGCGTGGCCCCCGTTTGGGTGATGTGGCCTTCCGCGCCCAGCGTGAAGCGCTGGAATCTGCGCAGATGGCTTTGCGTAAGCTGGCAGCCCAAGCCCATGGTGAAGCATTGACCAAGTTGATGGAAGCATGGTCTCAGCGTGATGCGCAGGCCATGCCCAGCGCACAAGAGTTGGGTGGCAAGCTCAATGCCCAAGGGCGTAATGCTTGGGTGCAAGCGGTGTCAGCGCCTGCCCAAGGTGATGCAGCCCAAGCTTTGCTGCGTTTGGAAATTGCTGCCGATGTGCCTACGCCTGCAGAGCATCTGTCGGCACGCCGCATGTTGCAGTTGCAACTGCTGACGCAGCGCAATGCAGCAACGCCCGAGCAAACCTGGGTGCAAGACGTGGCTGTGGTGCTGGGTTCTGCGCATGCAGATGCCGTGGCGCGCCGTTTGCACAACGTGCTCAAGCCTTTGCTGCGTAAATAAGTGGATCATTGCCCGGGGCGCTCTGCTCACGGGTATTTCGGTTCAAAGCAAAGCCGCCTCTTGCAGGCGGCTTTTTTGCATCTGGCCTTGCGTCTGGCTTGGATGGTGGGGCTGCCGGCGTGGACTGCATCCCAGGTAAGTAAATGGCGGCAACAACAAAAAAGCCGCTGCAGTGAACTGCAACGGCTTGTTGTGTCTGGTGCCCAGGAGAGGACTCGAACCTCCACGGAGTTACCCGCTAGTACCTGAAAC
>JBJEZV010000061.1:0-2245 GCA_051887595.1 Comamonas sp. | reverse complement strand
GCGAAGGTGGTCGTACTGTTGGCGCCGGTGTGGTTGCCAAGATCATTGCCTAATTAATTCGGGTTTAGGGGTATAGCTCAATTGGCAGAGCGTCGGTCTCCAAAACCGAAGGTTGTAGGTTCGATTCCTACTGCCCCTGCCACCATGTAGTGGTAACGCTAAGCCCGCCAGTACCTGGCGGGCTTAAGTGTCTTGTGCTGCAGCATTGTTGCAGCGAAATGAAGAGAGATATGGCCACATCGCAAGTAGAAACAGTTAGCACAGGAGCGGACAAAGCCAAGCTGGCAGTGGCTCTGTTGTTGGTGATTGCCTCTGTGGCAGGTTTTTATTTCCTGTCACAGCAGGGTGCCTTCGCGCAATGGGGCGTTCTGATTGTGGGTCTGCTGGTTGCAGCAGGCGTGTTCTTGGTTTCTGAGCAAGGTAAGCAGCTGCTGGCCTTTGGCAAGGATTCTTGGAAAGAAGTCAAAAAAGTAGTGTGGCCCACGCGCAAGGAAACCTTGCAAATGACCGCCTACGTTTTTGCGTTTGTGGTGGTCATGGCTCTGTTTCTGTGGCTGACGGATAAAACGCTTGGGTGGGTTCTTTACGATCTCATTTTGGGCTGGAGAAGCTAATGACTGATGCGATCGAATCTGGTCAATCGGGTGAGGCCAGTGCGTCTGTTCCTGTCAATCCTGACCTGCGCTGGTACATCGTGCATGCCTATTCGGGTATGGAAAAAGCGGTAGAGCGCAACATTACTGAGCGCATCACTCGCGCTGGTATGCAAGATAAGTTTGGTCGTATCTTGGTCCCTACTGAAGAAGTAGTGGAAATGAAGAACGGCCAGCGCAAGACCACTGAGCGTCGTTTGTTCCCTGGTTACGTCTTTGTTGAGATGATCATGGACGACGACACCTGGCACTTGGTGAAACACACCAGCAAAGTGACAGGTTTTGTAGGTGGTGCTAAAAATCGTCCGGCTCCTATTTCTGAAGCAGAAGTGCAAAAGATCGTGAGCCAGATGCAGGAGGGCTCTGATAAGCCACGCCATAAGATTGAATTTATGGTGGGTGAGTTGGTGCGCGTCAAGGAAGGTCCTTTCACTGACTTCAACGGTACAGTCGAAGAAGTCAATTACGAAAAGAGCCGTCTGCGCGTTTCGGTGGCCATTTTTGGTCGCTCGACCCCTGTTGAGCTGGAATTCTCTCAAGTCGAAAAGACCTGAGATACGCCGACAGCCCCGCGTATTGAAATATTGGGGCTTTAACCACGGGGAGCTGCATTAACTGTGCAGCGTTATGACCCGTAAGGAGCTAAAAATGGCGAAAAAAATCGTCGGCTTCATCAAGCTGCAAGTGCCAGCTGGTAAGGCCAACCCATCCCCTCCAATCGGTCCTGCGCTGGGTCAGCGCGGCCTGAACATCATGGAGTTCTGCAAGGCATTTAATGCGCAGACTCAAGGTGTTGAGCCCGGTCTGCCTTTGCCTGTGGTGATCACAGCATTTGCTGACAAGAGCTTCACTTTTGTTATCAAGACTCCTCCAGCAACCGTTCTGATCAAGAAGGCTATCAAGCTGGACAAGGGCTCTTCGAATCCTCTGAAGGCTAAGGTTGGCAAGATCACTCGCGCCCAGCTGGAAGAAATCGCTCAGACCAAGTTGAAGGACATGAATGCTGCTGACGTTGACGCCGCTGTGCGCACGCTGGCTGGCTCTGCCCGTTCGATGGGTGTGATCGTGGAGGGTTTGTAAAATGGCCAAGTTGACCAAGAAGCAAAAAGCCCTGCAGGGCAAGGTGGACTCCACCAAGCTGTACTCCTTCGCTGAAGCTGTTGCGCTGGTGAAGGAAGCTGCAACTGCCAAGTTCGATGAATCTATCGACGTGGCTGTTCAGTTGGGCGTGGATGCCAAGAAGTCTGACCAAGTGGTGCGTGGCGCTGTGGTGCTGCCTCACGGTACTGGTAAGACAACCCGCGTAGCTGTGTTTGCCCAAGGTGCTAAGGCTGAAGAAGCCAAGGCTGCTGGTGCAGACGTAGTGGGTATGGACGACCTGGCTGCCATGGTCAAGGCTGGCGACATGCCTTTTGACATCGTGATCGCTGCGCCTGACGCTATGCGTATCGTGGGTCAGCTGGGCCAGATCTTGGGCCCACGTGGTCTGATGCCTAACCCCAAGGTTGGTACTGTGACGCCTGACGTTGCTACGGCTGTGAAGAACGCCAAGGCCGGTCAAGTGCAGTTCCGCGTGGACAAGGCCGGTATCA
>JBJEZV010000060.1:14251-18862 GCA_051887595.1 Comamonas sp. | reverse complement strand
TTGCCAACCACGGCATCACCGTGCGTGGCTATGTACATGACACCATGCTGCAGTCCTATGTGCTGGAGGTGCATCGTCCGCACAACCTGACCAGTCTGGCCCTGCGCCACACGGGCCGTACCGGCATCACTTATGAAGACCTGTGCGGCAAAGGCAAGGCGCAAATTCCGTTTGCGCAGGTGCCTGTGGACAAAGCCGCAGCGTATTCGTGTGAAGACTCGGACCAAACACTGGATGTGCACAGCGTGTTGTGGCCGCAAATTGAAAGTGACGCCAAGCTGCGCCACATCTATGAACTCGAGATTGCCACCAGCGAAGCGCTGTTTCGCATTGAGCGCAATGGCGTGCGCATTGACGCCGGTGAGCTGGCGCGCCAGAGCAACGATCTGGGCACGCGCATCTTGCAGCTGGAAAACGAGGCTTATGAGATTGCAGGCCAGCCCTTTAATCTAGCGAGTCCTAAGCAGCTGGGTGAAATCTTTTTCGACAAGCTGGGGCTGCCCGTGGTGAAGAAAACCGCCACCGGCGCGCGCAGCACGGATGAAGAGGTGCTGGAAAAACTGGCTGAAGACTATCCACTGCCTGCCAAGATTTTGGAGCACCGCAGCCTGTCCAAGCTCAAGGGTACTTACACCGACAAGCTCGCGCAAATGGCGCTGCCGCGCACGGGCCGTGTGCATACGCACTATGCGCAGGCCGTGGCCGTCACAGGGCGCTTGTCGAGCAACGATCCCAATTTGCAAAACATTCCGGTGCGTACGCAAGAAGGCCGCCGCATCCGCGAAGCCTTTGTGGCGCCCGAGGGCAAGTTGATTGCCAGCGCCGACTACTCGCAAATCGAGCTGCGCATCATGGCGCACCTCTCGGGCGATGAAGCTTTGCTGAGCGCCTTCCAAAATGGCCTGGATGTACACCGCGCCACAGCGGCGGAGGTGTTTGGGGTCTCCGTCGAACAAGTTAGCAGCGAGCAACGCCGCTACGCCAAGGTGATTAACTTTGGCCTGATCTACGGCATGAGCAGTTTTGGCTTGGCCAAAAACTTGGGGGTAGAAACCAAGGCAGCGGCCGCCTACATCGACAAGTACTTTCAGCGCTATCCCGGCGTGAAGCGCTACATGGATGAAACGGTGGAGCTGGCCCACCGCCAGGGGTATGTGGAAACCGTGTTTGGTCGCCGCCTGTACCTGCCTGAGATTAATGGTGGCAATGGTCCGCGCAAGAAAGCCGCCGAGCGCGCAGCGATCAACGCGCCGATGCAAGGTACAGCCGCTGACCTGATCAAAAAAGCCATGGTCGCCGTGCAGGCCAAGTTGGATGCCGAAAAGCCCGAGATCAAAGTCATCATGCAAGTGCACGACGAACTGGTCTTTGAGTTGCCCGCCAGCGACGCCGACTGGGTGCGCGAGCATATTCCTGCCGTGATGGCGCAGGTGGCAGCGTTGTCTGTGCCGCTGCTGGCAGAAGTGGGCATTGGCGATAACTGGGAAGAGGCCCATTAATGGCCCACTGATGGCCTGGCTTGCGTGCCACTTTTAACTGGTGAGCGCAACGCCGGGCCATATCCGCACAGCATGGAGTTGGGAAGCTCCTGCTGAAAAGCAGTGAATCGCAAGCAGCAAAAAACACAAAAAATAGCTGCTAGTCTTGACTGGTAAACGTTTTCAATATTGTTTGTATTGCAAATCGTTGTGTATCAAAGGCTTAAAGCTATCAAAACCTATGCTTTTCACGCGTTTGTCGTTGTAGTGCCTTTGAGCGCAGTTGAACGGTAGTGTGAGAATTGATGATGGCTATCAAAACTTCATTGGCCCTCGCTTTTTTATAGAAGCTCGCACAAAATAGCAGCCACAAGAATTTCACCCCGGCTGCATGGAGGGCCAAGAGCATCACATCGCAGCTTCATGCTTTCAATGCATCACAAAGATAAAAGGTTGGCACTGCTAACACCTGCCACACGCATGGGGCTGTCGATCGCGCTGGCCACTGGGCTGTACGGTATTTCATTCGGCGCATTGGCAGTCGCCGCAGGACTGACGATTGGCCAAGCCGCAGCGCTGAGCGCGCTGATGTTCACGGGCGGTTCGCAATTTGCTTTTATTGGGGTGCTGGCCGGTGGCGGCGCAGGCTCGGCGGCGTTGGGTGCTGCGACGCTGCTGGGTGTGCGCAATGCGGTGTACGGCATGCAAATGAACCGTCTTTTGCTGCCCCAAGGCTGGCGCAAATGGCTGTCTGCACACATCACCATTGATGAATCCGCAGCCACCGCCGTGGCGCAAAGCCAGGCTGATGAACAGCAACGCGGATTTTGGAGTGCAGGCCTTGGTGTGTTTGTGCTGTGGAATGCTTTTACGTTGCTGGGCGCATGGTTGGGCGATGCGTTGGGAGACCCTCGGCAATGGGGCTTGGATGGCGCAGCAGTGGCGGCCTTCCTGGGCCTTTTGTGGCCGCGCTTGCAGCAACGTGAACCGTTGGCGCTGGCCGTGGTCTGCGGCGTGATCACGGCGTTGACCGTGCCGGCCTTGCCACCAGGATTGCCGATTTTGGTTGCCGCCGTCATCGGTGCGGTGTGGGGTTGGTGGCGCAGCGCGCGCGTGGCACGCAGCCTGCAGGAGCCCCTATGAATGTCTGGATGTGGATTGTGCTGGCCAGCGCATGCGCATTTGCACTGAAATTTCTGGGCTATGCCGTGCCCGCCCGCTGGTTGCACAACCCACGCATGACGGAGGTAGCAGCTGCGATGACAGTTGCACTGCTGGCGGCTTTGACGGTTATGAATACCTTTGCCAGCGGCAGCGCATTGGTCGTGGATGCGCGGCTGGTGGCCTTGATCGTGGCTGCAGTGGCGCTTTGGTTGCGTGCACCTTTCTTGGTGGTGGTGGTGCTGGGAGCGGCAAGTGCTGCGGCATGGCGCTGGTGGTCATGATGGCTGAGCACCACTGCACACAACGCTCCCGTGCCATTGATTTCTGGACTTCATAAGGAGTTTCTGTGGGCGCTCACCTTGCTTGGCTGCTGGTCCGAAGGCTGTGCATGCGATGGCCACGGTGCCTGGCTTACGCTTGGCTGTATGCCTTGGGCGCAATGGCACAGATACCCACGTCAGCCGTGCCCGATGGCAGTTGGTGGGTGGTCACGCCGCATGTGCTGGCGCCGGGCCATCGCGAAGAATTCAGTGCTTTGTTTACGCGCTATTTAAGAGCCCAAGGGCTGGCGGGTGTGCAACTGCATGCCCCTACTCGCAATAGACAAATGCAAGCACTGGAATGGGTCCTGCAGCAGGCGCCACACCACAAGTCGCTGGTGCTTTGGCACGAAGAATTTGCCTTGGTGGGAGATACCGCCAGGGAACATCCCCGGCATCTGCGGCACTACGCTCCGCTGTTGGTGATGCTGGAAACGCAGTGGTGCCTTTTTACTCGGCCAGATGCCCCCATACAGCGAGCGGAGGATTTGCTCAACTGGGCACGCCAAGCACAGCGTGCTCCGGTAGTGGCGTTGCCCGTGCTGTCCGGTCGCATGCGGCTGTGGGTGCAAGGCATGGCCGTGCGTAGCCACCGCAGCTGGGAGATGGTGGACTATGGTTTGTCCGGCGATCCTTCCATCGCGTTGCGCAATGGCGCTGACGTGGCACTGGGACGCTGTGACTTGCAGTGGGCGCATGCTGCCAGTAGTCGCATACTGGCACGCAGCAATCCTCCTGTCAGTCAAAAAGCCAACCACACTCCTTTGTTTAGCGATGTGGGATGGATGCCCTTGGGCAATGGCTGGATCGCATGGATGGCGCCACGCGCGCTGGCTGAAGCCGAGCGCAGCGCCATGGCGCAGGCGTTGTATCGCGTGCTGCAAGTTCCAGAAGTGCAATCTGCCATTCGTGCGACTGGACTGCATCCTCTTAACCTGACACCAGAGCAATCCCAGTACTACATTGAGCGCTACAGCACCACATGGAACCAGATTGGAGCCTTGATGTTGGGCAGCCGCTTCGGTGATCTCGATGCCATGGCCTCACCCGCCCAGCCCTGATGCCGCATCAGTGTTGGGGCGGCTTGACAGCCCGTGTACGCTGTTGACTAGGCGTGCTGCAAATCGGCGGTGCGCTATCCATGCAGCAGACTCAGTCTGCTTGCGCGCGTACGGCAAGCCTTGCGTTCTTTAGCGAAAATGCAGCGCAGTGAGGCCGTTGGGCCTGAGAGAAAAACATTCGTATGACATTGGTCGCCATCATCTTGGCCACTTTGGCTTCCGGCATTGGAAGCGTCTGGGTGGCTAATTTTTTAATGCAAGCTGGTTTTGGCAAGCAGCACAGCGCACGTGCGCAACAAGGATTGCTGAGCCTGGCAGCAGGAGCCCTGCTGGCCACGGCATTCATGCATCTTTTGCCTGAAGCCTTTAACAGTGAAGCGAGTGCGCATGATTTGTTCATGACCTTGCTCATAGGTGTGGTGTTCTTTTTTCTGCTGACCAAAGCAGAACTTTGGCATCACGGCCACGAGCATCAGCACCAACCCACCGCCAGCGAGCACGACGGTGATGATGCCCACCACCACGCGCACGACCACGAGCATCACCACCATCACCACGAGCATAAAAGCGCAGGCTGGTCGTTGTTGA
>JBJEZV010000060.1:0-14151 GCA_051887595.1 Comamonas sp. | reverse complement strand
CACGAGCATCACCACCATCACCACGAGCATAAAAGCGCAGGCTGGTCGTTGTTGACAGGCGATAGCGTGCATTGTTTTGGCGACGGCATTTTGATTGCCTCGGCTTTTGTGGCGGATATGCGCCTAGGTTTGATTGCTGCAGTGTCTGTGCT
Source organism: Comamonas sp. (assembly GCA_051887595.1). Lineage (GTDB taxonomy): Bacteria > Pseudomonadota > Gammaproteobacteria > Burkholderiales > Burkholderiaceae_C > Comamonas. Next base: position 13,999 of record JBJEZV010000060.1, on the reverse strand, counting down.
TGCGCACGAAGTGCCACACCACATCGGTGACTTGGTGGTGCTGCGCAAGAGCAGCCACCGTAATCTGGCCTTGTTCAAAGTATCACTGGCCGGCGCTGTTACTGCGCTGGGCGGTATTACCGGGTACTTTTTGGTGGGCCATTTAGAAGACTGGCTGCCTTATTTTCTGGTGATTGCTTCAAGCAGCTTTGTCTACGTTGCTCTGTCAGACTTGATTCCGCAATTGCAAAAGCGTTTGTCGGCATCAGAAACCTTGGTGCAGGTGTGTTGGTTGGCTGTGGGGATTGTGTTGGTGACTGTGGTGAGCGGTCTGGCCCACAGCGGGCATGCCCATTGAACGCATGGGAAGGTCTTGAGCAGCTGTCCTACTTCTAAGCTCCATAGACCCAAAGAAGCAAAAACGGCACCAGAAGGTGCCGTTTTTTGGGCGTTTTTCAGCTAAGCCAGTTCTGTCTGCTGCGTCTGGTTGCGGCGCAGCGCTCCTTGCAGGGCCGCACGTACCGACGAGAGTTGGCGGCGTGAAACCTGCAGCACCTCGGGCACGCTGTGCAAGCGCATGGCCCAGCATTCACCGTCTTCATCGGTGTAGTGCTTTTCCAGCACACGCATCTGCGACGGGTGGATCAGCGCATTGCGGTGAATACGCACAAACTGGTTAGGAAAGCGGTTTTCCAGCTCGCACAGTGAACTGTCCAAGATGTAGGTACGCGTGGCGGTGCGCACGGTCACATATTTTTGTTCGGCCTTCAGATAGACCACCTGATGCAAAGGCACACGTTCTGCACGGCCCCGGTCACGAATCACCAGACAAGGCACCGCATCGTTGTTGAGTGGCATGCCTTGCAAGGCGCGCATGCGGCGCACCTTAGTCATGGTTTGCTGAAGGCGCTCCAGGCGCACAGGCTTGCCCAAGTAGTCGACAGCATCCACCTCAAAAGCACTGGCTGCATACATGGAGTGCGCCGTCACAAACACCACAATGGGAGGCTTGGCCATATTGCGCAAAGCCTGGGCCAGCGCAGCACCATCAGGGCTAGGCATTTGAATGTCCAGCATCAACAAATCAATGGTGGGATGGGCGCGCTGCAGGTAGTTCAGTGCTTGGCTCACATTGGCCGCCTCATCAATCGTGAAGGGGCAATTGGCATCTTCACACTCACTCAACAGCACCCGCAATCGGTTACGGGCCAGCAGTTCTTCGTCAACGATTAGGACATGCATCTCATAACTCCATAGAGGTTGTGGTTGTGCATTTCACTGGTCGGTTAGAGTGATCCGAAATACCAAAAAGCCCTCTCTCTGCACATATTTCGAATGACTTTTGCAGCGGCTCGAAGAAAGAGTTCATTTGGCTTAGGCCGTATCTAGCCAGTGCTTGAATGGGGTGGCAATCAGGCTTTTACTGAGGCATTTGGTTCGATTCAGTGTAGGATTTATTCGTAACGAAATGAATTTTTTCGGGCCCAATGCGCCTGATTTGTTACTTTTGCGCGAATCCACTAGGGTTATTACGAATTTTTGAACCCCTTTTGCGACAGGCTTTGCCGACGAAGTGGTGACCAACCAACTTGTTGCGGCAGCAAGGAATGTGGCTCAGCCCCAAACAGCTGGACCAGCCACTAAGCTTTCTGGGAATCTCTATTTCTTGAACAATGGTTAACGCAGTGAGACTGCGCAAAGCATGCGGCTAAAAGCAACACGCAGTCTGGCGCATCGACTGTGTAAGCCCGGCAGGATTGCCCTTGCAAACATGCAAGCGCTGCAGTGAAGCCAGGGGTGAAGCGCCCACGAAGATGGCAAGAGGGGCAGGGGTCGATAAAATTTCCGATTTGTGTCTTTGGCACCCAGATTCGCAGGGTGTCTGTCCAACCGGAAATTTGCTTCTTCATGTCTGATCACAATTCCACCCAGCCTTCCCATAACCAGCTCGACACCAAGGCCCAGGCGTGGTCTGCGCTGTTTTCTGAGCCGATGAGCGATTTGGTCAAGCGCTACACCTCCAGCGTGTTCTTTGACAAGCGCATGTGGAAGGCAGATATCACAGGTTCGCTGGCGCATGCAGAAATGCTGGCTGCGCAAGGTGTGATCGGTCAGGATGACTATGCCGCCATTCAAAAAGGCATGGCACAAATCAAGCAAGAAATCGAATCAGGTGCTTTTGAATGGAAGCTTGATCTCGAAGATGTGCACCTCAACATCGAAGCACGTCTGACACAGTTGGTAGGAGATGCGGGCAAGCGTCTGCATACCGGCCGCAGCCGCAACGACCAAGTCGCCACCGATGTGCGCCTGTGGCTGCGCGATGAAATCGATTTGATCGAAGGCCTGCTCAAGGAGCTGCAGCTGTCGCTGGTGGAAGTGGCAGAGAAGAACGTCGATGTGATCTTGCCCGGCTTTACGCATTTGCAAGTGGCGCAGCCTGTGAGCTTTGGCCACCACATGCTGGCCTATGTCGAGATGTTCAAGCGCGATGCCGAGCGCATGCTCGATGTACGCAAGCGCGTGAACGTGTTGCCTTTGGGCTCAGCCGCGTTGGCGGGCACCACTTATCCATTGGACCGTGAACGTGTCGCGAAGACGCTGGGCATGGAAGGCGTGTGCCAGAACTCGCTGGATGGCGTGTCTGACCGCGACTTTGCGATTGAATTCACCTCTGCAGCTTCGCTGTGCATGGTGCACATCTCGCGCCTGTCGGAAGAGTTGATCGTGTGGATGAGCCAGAACTTTGGCTTCATCAAGATCGCTGACCGCTTCACCACCGGTTCGTCCATCATGCCCCAGAAGAAGAACCCTGACGTGCCAGAACTGGCACGCGGTAAGACCGGTCGCGTGGTGGGTCACCTGATGGGTTTGATTACGTTGATGAAGGGCCAGCCTCTGGCCTATAACAAGGACAACCAGGAAGACAAGGAGCCACTGTTCGACACCGTGGATACGCTCAAAGACACACTGCGCATCTTTGCCGAAATGATTGGCGGACAGCTCAACCCCGCTACTGGCGCCAAAGAAGGCGGTATTACCGTCAACGCGGCCAATATGCGCGCTGCTGCACTCAAGGGCTACGCCACCGCGACCGATTTGGCAGACTACCTGGTCAAAAAAGGCCTGCCTTTCCGTGATGCGCACGAAACGGTGGCGCATGCGGTCAAGCTGGCTTCGCAAAAGGGCGTGGACTTGAGCGAGCTGCCTTTGGAAGAGTTGCAGTCCTTCAATCCCAACGTAGAAGCGGATGTGTTTGACGTGCTGAGCCTGGAAGGCTCGCTCAATGCACGCAACACCTTGGGCGGCACGGCCCCAGCTCAAGTGCGCTTGCAACTGGCCAAACACCGCGCACGACTGGCTTAAAAGCACGGAAGGTATCTTTCGCCAATGATCAAAGGGACGCTGAGGCGTCCCTTTTTTGTGGCCGCATGGCATGCAGGCTCAGTGTGGCGGAAGACTTGTCAGTAATAACGCGGTGGGAGGTTGGTGTATTGGCGATGGGCGGTGTATCGAAATCCGTGGTATTTCTCAAATTTTTTGGTGTTTTGGCTGGTAGGCTGGCAGATGGCCGTGTATGGCTTTTTCTATTTTTTAACTTCTGGAGAAATTTGTGATCCAAGATTCACGCCGACGATTCCTTGCACAGACTGCCAAACAAGCAGCGGTGCTGGCGACAGCCAGCGTGGCAGGCTGGCGTTGGTCGTGGGCATCGGACAAGCCCATTCGCATCTTGGTGGGATTTCCTCCCGGAGGTGGCACCGATGTCATCGCGCGCCTGTTGCAAGAGCCTTTGAGCCAGCGCTTGGGTCGCACGGTCATCATCGAAAACAAGCCGGGTGCCGGTGGTCAAATTGCTGCGCAGCAACTCAAGGCTTCTATCGCAGATGGCACCACCTTGTTTCTGACGCATGACCACACCATTTCGATCTTGCCGCAAGTGGTGCGCCATGCTGGCTTTGATCCTGCCCAGGACTTTGAGCCCGTGGGTGGCTTTGCATCGTTCGTCAATACGTTTGCAGTCTCGGGCATGCACCCGGCCAAAACCTTTGATGAGTATTTGCAATGGGTACGCCAGGCGTCTTCGAGCCGCAGTGCTGTGGGCATTCCAGCCCCCGCATCTACACCTGAGTTCTTGGTCAAGCAAATTGCACAGCGCTATCAGCTGGATTTGATTGCTGCGCCTTACAAGGGCAGTGCCCCCATGATTGGTGACATGCTGGGCCGGCAAATTGAGGCTGGCATTGGTTCTGTCCAAGACTTTGTCAACTATCACAAGGAAGGCAAGCTGCGGGTGTTGGCCGTATTGGGTGGCCAGCGCCAGCCACTGCTGCCCGATGTGCCCACGTTCACAGAGCTGGGCCTCAAGGGCTTAGAGGACATGCCTTACTACGGCATCTATGCACCCAAAGGTGTTCCCCAAGCATTTGTGCAACAGTTTTCCCAGGCTTTGGCGCAAAGCGTGCAGGAGCCGCACATCCGCGAGCAGCTCCAGGCCCTTGGCTTGGTGGTCGATGCCATGACGCCCGCGCAGCTGCACCAGCGTGAAACTGCCTACACCGGGGTATGGAAGCGCATCATTGCGGACAGTGGATTTACCCCCCAATAAGTCGCTGCGTATCCATGTCAAAGCCGCAAAGCCCAAAGCTTTGCGGCTTTTTTTGCGCGATTTTTGTAACGGCGCGTCACGCCGATAGTGCACGGTGCTGCTCCCGTGTAGGCTCGGCGGTCCAATCGCAATCCAACGTTCGAGGACTTCGTGGCGCTGTTTCGTTCTTTATTTCTCTGGGCAGGGAGCTTGTCTGCCTTGTGCCTGACTGCGGCCCAAGCAGCCCAAATCAGTCAGGTGACGCCGCAGGGCACCGTCAAGGAAGTCAGGCAAGTGGTGGTGCAAACCACGGGCGATGTCGTGCAATTGGGCCATGCTCAAGCAGCCGCCCCCGTGCGTGTGCAGTGCACGCACGCTCAGCAGGGCAAAGGCCGCTGGAACCACGCACGCGAATGGATCTGGCAACTCGATGCACCTGTGCCTGCGGGCACACGCTGTCAGATCACACCAGACCCAGCATTCAAGTTACCTTCGGGCCAAGCCTTGCAAGGCAGCCGCAGCTATGCATTTGAAGTGGCAGGGCCTTCGGTTTTGGAGGTGTGGCCTGCCAGCTATGAAGCCATCGACGAGGAGCAAAGCTTTGTCCTTGGGCTCAATGGCCTAGCAACGCCGGGGAGTGTGGCTGAGCACGTCCATTGCAGTGCCAGCGATATTGGCGAGCGCATTCCGGTCCAAGTGCTGGATGCATCCACTACGCAAGCATTGCGCACCGCCTTGGATTTGCCACAGCAAGGCCACTATGTGGCGGTGCAATGCCAGCGGCGCATGACCGCAGGCAGCAGCATGCAACTGGTCTATGGGGCAGGGGTCTCCATGCCGTCTGGCGTGCGCAATAGCCAAGCGCAGCATTTTGACTATCAAGTGCGTGAGGCTTTCACTGCTGAGCTGCAGTGCCAGCGTGAACGCGCAAATTCAGGCTGTTTGCCCATACGGGATGTGGTGCTGGCGTTTTCTGCCCCCGTTCCTGTGCAGCAAGCACGTCAAATCCAATTGGTGCAGGATGGTAAGACGCTATCTCCTGCTTTCGAGGCAGACAGATCTGAAACGATTACACAGTTGCGCTTCAAAGGGCCATTTACGCCTTTAGCCAAGTACCAGTTGCAGTTGCCAAGCAATTTGCAGGATGACGCGGGCAGGGCTTTGGTCAATGCAGCGTCCTTTCCGCTGACTGTGGCCATGGGTGATACACCGCCGCTGTTGAAATTTGCGGCAGCGCCTTTTGGTGTCTTGGAGCGTTTTTCCGAAGGGCCAGAAGGCACGGCAGTGCTGCCCGTGACCGTTCGGCAAATCCATGCGGGCGTGTCCACAACTTCGGGTGAGCCAGCGGTGCAGTTGCGCCATCTGCGGGTGATGCAGGATGCGGACATCATTGCGTGGTGGGACCGCATACAGCGCTACGACCGAGGACATGTACAGCGCAAAGTCGCACAAAAAGAAGTCCGCAGCCGCTTGCCTGCGCCCATTGATGAAGACGATCGCAGCATGGTCGAAACACGTGCGGTGTCTTTGCTGGAGGGCTGGCCACAGGTACAGATGATGCAGCTGCCGACTGCGCCAAACACCGACGGGCGCGCTTCGGAAGTGCTTGGAATTACATTGAAAGCACCGGGCTTGCATGTGCTGGAGGCGCAGTCGCCGCGCTTGGGTGCAGCCTTGTTGGATGAGCGCTTGGGCGAGCCGCGCAGCATGTATGTGCGCACCGCCGCGCTGGTGACGAATTTGGCAGTGCACTTGAAGCTGGGGCGTGAGGGCTCTGCAGTCTGGGTGACATCGCTGGACAAGGGGCAGTCTGTGGCAGGTGCGCGCGTGCAGGTGTCTGACTGCAGAGGTCAGGCGCATGCTCAAGGACAAACCGATGCTCAAGGCTTGTTGCTGCTGCCGCAATTGTCCAAAGAAGCTCCACGTTGTGAAGAGCATGAAGGCAGCGGACAGTGGTTTGTCAGCGCACGCCAGACCATCGCGGAAGTAGAGGATGTAGCTTTTGTCTGGAGTGACTGGCAGCGCGGCATTGAGCCGTGGCGCTTTAACCTGCCCACCGGATGGGACGCAGAGCCTGAATGGACGGCGCATACCATGATGGACCGCAATCTGGTGCGAGCAGGCGAGACGGTCTCTATGAAGCACTGGGTGCGTCAGCAAACACTGCAAGGCTTGACGTTGCCAGCAGATGCACCAGTGCAGGCCATCATTACCCACGTGGGCAGCAACCAGCAGTACAAGCAGGCGCTGCAGTGGCAGGGTACGCGCAGTGGTGGGCGCAATGCCACCAGTACATGGACGGTGCCCAAAGCAGCCAAGCTGGGTTTGTACACCGTGGAATTGCAATGGCCTGAAGGGTCCGACAGTGGCGCTCGGGTCATGCAGTCGGGCCAGTTTCGCGTCGAAGCGTTTCGGCTGCCCGTTTTTCACGGCAGCATTCAAGCTGCTAACGCCGACCGTGCGGCAGTGGTGCAGCCCACATCCCTGCCTGTGACGGTGAGCTTGAACTATCTGAACGGCGGCGCAGCGCGTGGTCAAAATGTTCAGGTCAGTGCCATGCTGCGCGAGCACACCATCGATTTTGAGCGTTGGAATGGCTATAGCTTTCGCAGCCCGCGTGCGCAAGATCAGCCCGATCGCGACAGCGAAGACAGCGTCACTGATGGCGCCCGCTTGGTAGCTGACAAGTTGCCACTGCAGCTCGATGTCCAAGGGCAGGGCCAGGTCGAAATTGCCAATCTGCCCGCCATCCAGACACCGCAACAATTGGTGTTGGAAGCCAGTTTTGCCGATCCCAATGGCGAGATACAGACCCTGCGCAGCACACAGACGCTGTGGCCTTCTTCTGTAGTGGTGGGACTGCGTACGGAAGGTTGGATATCGGCAGGTCGCACAATGCGTCTGCAGGCGGTGACCGTGGACAGCCTAGGCCAGCCCAAGGCGGGTGTGCCAGTGACCGTGCAGGCGGTGCACCACACCACCACCACCACCCGCAAACGATTGGTGGGTGGTTTTTATAGCTATGACAACCAACGCAGCAGCAAAAATTTAGGTGATGTGTGCAGTGGCACCAGCGATGCGCGCGGCCTGCTGCTGTGCGACATTCAGGTGCTGGAGGCGGGCGAGGTCGAGTTGATTGCGACAGCAAAAGACGGCCAGGCGCGCAGCGCGCGTGCCGCTGAGACCGTCTGGGTTAGTAGACACGATGAACTGTGGTTCGGAGGCCAAGACCACGACCGCATGGATGTGCTGCTCGAAAAAGACCGCTATGCCCCGGGCGAGACCGCCAAAATTCAAGTGCGCATGCCGTTTCGTGAAGCCACGGCCTTGGTCACGGTGGAGCGCGAAGGCGTATTGCATGCGCAACTGGTACAGCTCAAAGGCCAAGACCCCACTTTCGAGCTGCCCGTGCAGCCAGGCTGGGGACCCAATGTGTATGTGAGCGTGCTCGCATTGCGCGGGCGCTTGTATGAAGTGCCGTGGTACAGCTTTTTCACCTGGGGCTACAAAATGCCACGCCAGTGGTGGAATGCTTTTTGGAACAATGGCCAAGACTATGTCGCGCCCACTGCCATGGTGGACTTGAGCAAACCCGCCTTTCGCTTGGGTGTTGCTGAATTGAAGGTGCAAGACACATCGCAACAACTGCAAGTCAGTGTGCAGGCGGACAAGTCCAGCTACCAAATCCGCGACAAAGCCGAGGTGACGATCCGTGTGCGCATGCCCGATGGATCGCCAGCCGCGCATACAGAAGTGGCGGTAGCTGCTGTGGACAAAGCCTTGCTGGAGTTGTCGCCCAACACCAGCTGGGCTGTGCTGGCGGCCATGTGGCCACGCCGCAATTGGTCGGTGGAGACGGCGACTGCGCAGATGGAAGTGGTGGGCCGCCGCCATTACGGCCGCAAGGCAGCTGCACCGGGCGGTGGTGGTGGCAGTGGTGCGCCCACGCGGGAGCTGCTGGACACCTTGCTGCTGTGGCAGCCGCGTGTACAGCTCGATGCGCAAGGCCAGGCAGTGGTGCAAGTGCCGCTCAACGATGTGCTCAGCAGCTTCACCGTAGTAGCGGTGGCTGAAGAGGGCGTGCAGCGCTTTGGTAGCGGCAGCACAGACATTCGTACGACGCAGGATTTGCAGCTCATCAGCGGTTTGCCGCCCGTGGTGCGCGAGGGCGATCGCTTCACGGCCATGCTCACGGTGCGCAACAGCACGGCCGAGCCCATGCAGGTGCAGATCACGCCGCAATCGGCTCAGTTGCAGCTGCAGCCGCAAACCGTGGAGGTGGCTGCGCAGTCGGCCCAAGAAGTGCGCTGGGACGTTACCGTACCCAGCACCTTGGGTCAGTCAGCGTCAGCGCCTCTGTCGTGGCGTTTGCAAGCGCAGGATAGCCGCTCTGGTGCCAGCGATGCGCTGACGGTGCAGCAGTTGCTCCTGCCTGCCGTGCCATTGGTGGTGCAGCAGGCCAGCCTGGTGCAAATCGATGGACGGTGGGAGCAAAGCCTGGAGCGGCCTGAAGCTACGTTGCCAGGCCAAGGTGGCGTGCGACTGCAGTTGAGTGCGCAGATTGCTGGAGGTGCAGATGGTGTACCCGGCTTGCGTGACTGGTGGGCAGCCTATGCGCATGCGTGCCTGGAGCAAACCATGGGCAAAGCGCTGGGCTTGGGCGACCACGCCCTGTGGCAGCGCACCATGGAGCAGTTGCCGACCTATCTGGATGACGACGGTTTGGCAATGTACTTTCCGGTGCAAGACGGTCGCCATACCCAGGGCAGTGATGCCTTGACGGCGCATGTGCTGCAGTTGCATTACGCCATGCAGGCACTCGATCCACGCTTTGCATTACCTGCTGATGCACGGGCACGCATGGAGTCAGGGCTGCTGGCTTTTGTGGAAGGGCGCATCGAGCGCCGCCACTGGAGTCCACGCCAGGACTTGGATGTGCGCAAGCTGTCCGCGATCGCCGCCTTGGCCCAAGCTGGCAAAGCACGTGCAGCGCAGCTGCAAAGTCTGGAGCTCACGCCGCTGCACTGGCCCACGCACGCCTTGGTTGACTGGTACAGCATTTTGCTGCGCCTGACCGATATCCCCCAGCGCGATGCGCGGCTGCAGGAAGTGGAGCAGTTGCTGCGATCGCGCCTGTCTTACCAAGGCAGCCAAGTGGGCTTTAGCACCGATGCGCAAGACCAATGGTGGTGGTTGATGCAAAACACCGATGTCAATGTCGCGCGGCTGTTGCTGATCACGCTGACGCAGCCCAGCTGGGATGCCGAGCGCGCACGGCTGGTGCGTGGCTTGATGGGGCGCCAGCAGCGCGGCCATTGGGGCACGACAGTGGCCAACACCTGGGTGGAAGTGGCGCTGCGCAGCTTCTCACAGCGTTATGAAGATGAAGCCGTCACAGGCCACACTACGGCGCTGCTGGGTGCTGCCACACAGACCGTGCACTGGGATGGGAAGGCAACCGCAAGCGCCGCGACAGGATCGCCACCACTGCCTGTGGGCAGCGCAGAAACGGCGCCTGAAGCGCAGGGCCGCACGCTGTTTTTGCCTTGGGGTGAGCGCCGCATGGGGCAACTGAGCGTGCAGCACCGTGGCACCGGCAAACCGTGGGTGGCCGTGCAGTCGATGGCGGCGGTACCGCGCACAGCACCTTTCAATGCCGGGTATGTGGTGCGCAAAACCACGCAGCCCGTGCAAGGGGCGCAAGCCGGTGATTGGCGGCGCGGCGATGTGGTGCGTGTGCGGCTGGAGGTGGAGGCCAGTGCCGACATGACCTGGGTGGCGCTGAACGACCCGATTCCTGCAGGCGCCAGCATTTTGGGCAGCGGCTTGGGCCGGGATTCGGCGGTGGCTCAATTGGGCGAAGGCGCGTCGGCATCCGGGGTGGAGCCCGTTTTTGTCGAGCGCGGCCAAGACAGCTTGCGTGCCTACTGGGACTATTTGCCGCAAGGCAAGACCGTGGTGGAGTACACCCTGCGCCTGAACAACGCGGGCGACTTTGCACTGCCGCCTACGCGCGTGGAGGCGCTTTACGCGCCTGAGATGTGGGGGGAGTTGCCCAATGCACGTTGGAAAGTGGAGGCACCTCGTTAAGCGCGAGGTGCGCTGAGCGCACGGCGCAGCGACAATGGCGCCTCTGTTTTCAAGGAGTTGGGTGATGCACTTTCTGTTGATTTACGAATACAGCAACGACTACCTGGAGCGCCGTGGCGCTTTTCGGACCGAGCACCTGCAGCGTGCTTGGCAGGCACACGATGCTGGCCAGCTGCTGCTGGGCGGCGTGCTCAACGACCCCGCCGATAGCGCAGCGCTGGTGTTCACGGTGGACAGCGCCGAGCAGGTCAAAGCCTTTGTGGAGAATGATCCCTACTATCAAAACGGCTTGGTCACCAGCTACAAAATCCTTCCGTGGGCCACTGCGATCGGCGAGCTGGCCAGCCAGCCTGTGCGTCCGGCTTAAGTCTCCAATAAGCTAATTAAAGCTAAAACAGGAGCTTTTAGCCTTTGAAGGGATTGATTTTCCAATAGTTTTATATTGGAAAACCAGTGTCCATCAAGGCTGAAAGCTTCTGTTTTTATCTGTTTCTGGCGTAACTGCTTGCTTTGTCTGACGCAGGCGGCGCAGCCCGGCGACCATACTTGCGCGGTAGAAGAATGACCGGAAATGCATGTATGACGACCTCTGAAACCACTTCTGCACCCCGCATGACTTTTGCTCCCCCCGTGGTGATTCCCGCGCTGGTGGTGTTGGGCCTGTTGCTGCTGTTGTGCGGTTTCATGCCCGAGCATGCGGACCAATGGTTTGGCAGCGCCCAAAGCTGGGTGGTGGGCAACTTTGACTGGTTCTACACCGTGGCCGTCACAGTGTTCCTGGTGTTCTTGGTGTTGATCGCCTTTAGCCGCTATGGCGATATTCGCTTGGGTCCGGACGACGCCAAGCCGGAATTTAGCTTTGGATCATGGACGGCCATGCTGTTTGCCGCGGGCATGGGCATCGGTCTGATGTATTTTGGCGTAGGAGAGCCGCTGCAGCACTACCTCAACCCGCCCACCCAAATGGGGGGCACTGCCGACGGGGCGCGTGAGGCGCTGACCTCCACCTTCTTTCACTGGGGCTTTCATGCTTGGGCCATTTACGGGGTGATGGGCCTGGTGCTGGCGTATTTTGGTTTTCGCTACAACCTGCCGCTGACCATGCGCTCGGGTCTGTACCCTTTGCTGCAGCAACGCATCAACGGGCCGATTGGCCATGGCGTTGATGCATTTGCCCTGGTGGGCACGATTGCGGGTCTGGCCACGACCTTGGGCTATGGCGCGCTGCAGCTGGCCGCGGGCTTGAATATCGTCACCGGTTGGGACACGACCACGACAGCCTTTCGCATTGGTGTGATTGTGGTGGTGGTGGGCTTGGCGGGCCTGTCGGCTGCGTCAGGATTGGACAAGGGCGTGCGCCGACTCTCTGAGGTCAACCTGATCCTGACCTTTCTCTTGCTGGGCTTTGTGCTGGTGTGCGGCCCCACCGTGTTTTTGCTGCAAGCCTTCAGCGAAAACGTGGGCAACTATTTCTCAGAGCTGGTGGCGCTGTCGCTGCGCACGTTTACCTATGAACCGGCCAACGATCCCGGATGGTTTGGTGGCTGGACCATTTTGTACTGGGCCTGGTGGATCTCTTGGTCGCCTTTTGTGGGCATGTTCATTGCGCGCATCTCGCGTGGGCGTACGGTGCGTGAATTCATTGTGGGTGTTCTGCTGATTCCTACAGCTTTTAACTTGTTGTGGATGACCGTTTTTGGCAACGGTGCCATCTGGATTGACAACAACGTGGCACAAGGTGCTTTGTCTGCCACGGCAGGCAATGTCGACGCGTTGTTGTTTCGATTCTTTGAATACCTGCCGCTGGCACAAGGCGTATCTTGGTTAGCGATTGTGTTGATCGCTCTGTTTTTTGTGACGTCTGCGGATTCAGGCGCTTATGTGGTCGATGCGATTGCCTCCCGTGGTCATCCACGAGCACCTGTTTGGCAGCGTTTATTTTGGGCCGCTGTGCTGGGGTTAACGGCTGTAGTGTTGTTGATTGCAGGCGGCCTCAAAGCTTTGCAAGCCTTCACTCTGATTGCAGCTCTGCCTGTAGCTGCCATCATGGCCGTGCTGTGCGTGGGCTTGTGGCGCGGTATGCGGGCGGACACCCTGCACGCCAGCCAAGACTTGGCACCGGCCACCAATTTCTGGACGGGACAGCATTGGCGCAAACGTCTGGAGCTGATCGTGCACCAGCCAACTGCCACCGATATTCAAGGCTTTTTGCAACGCACTGTACTGCCTGCCATGCAGGATGTGGCCCAAGAGTTGCAGCGCAAAGGCGTCGCTGCCACGGTGGTTGATGAAACGGATGGCACGCGGGCAATGGATGAAGTCTCGGTGCGGCTGATCATTCCCATGCCCGAGCTGCGCGATTTTGTGTATGGTGTGCGCCCGGTCAAACGCAGGTTGCCAGGTTTTATGCTGACCGAAGTGGCCGAGGAAGCGGCTGCAGATGTGCGCCGCCACGTGGTGGAGCCCATCACCTTTTTTGCGGATGGCCGTGAAGGTTATGACGTGCAGTATTTGCGGCAGGAAGAGCTCATTGCCGACATCTTGCGCAACTATGAACGCTACCTGTCCATCAGTGCGGACAAGCGCGCGGCTTTGCTCAACCGCGCGCCGGGTCATACGGAATAGAGGCTAGCCGTTAGGGTGTTCAGCAGGGCCAGTGCTGCATGCGGTAGGCACTGTCCCAAAACATCCACTCCAATCGCGCGGCATCGGTGTAAGCCGTATGCATTTCAGCCACCGTGGCGGTATCTGCTTGGGCCGCGACGGCATCGATCGTCGTGCGTACAGCGCGTACATGGGCATGGAACTCTTCACCACCATAGGTGGCAATCCAACTTTGGTAGGGGTTGCCAGGCACGCTACGGGCTTGCAGATCACGCCCAACTTCAGCGTAGATCCAAAAGCATGGCAGCAAGGCTGCCAGCGCCACAGCGTAGGCACGGCTCCACGCGACCGATTGCAAAAAGTGCGCGTAATGGTGGCAGGCGGGCGACAGGGGGGTGGCCGCAAACTGAGCGGGCGAGACATCAAAATCGCGCAAAAAGCTCTCGTGCAGCGCGCGTTCTGCCACCACGGCTTCCTGCGCTGCGGCTGCGAACTGCACCACGCCTTCGGCATCAGGTGCTTTGGCGGCGGCCACAGCCAATGCACGTCCGAATGCCACCAGATAGTGCGCGTCCTGAATCATGTAGTGCTGAAAGACATCGCGCGCCAAGTTGCCTTGTGCCAGTGCCTGGTTGAAGGGGAGCTGCAGCGTGGCATCAAACAGGGCTTGGTTGCGCTGCCATGCCTGATCACAAAATGAATTCGTCATAAAAGAAAAGCCTCAAAAATGTAAAAAAT
>JBJEZV010000059.1:13012-18872 GCA_051887595.1 Comamonas sp. | reverse complement strand
GATGGAACCTACTTTCACAGCGGCTTGCTGGCCATTCGCCAAAGCATTGCAGCGGGCGTGAACATTACCTACAAAATTCTCTACAACGACGCCGTGGCCATGACGGGCGGGCAGCAAGTGGGCGAGCGCCCCGAAGGCCATTCGGTGCTGCAAATCATGCAAAGCTTGGTCGCAGAAGGGGTGCGCCAACTGGTGATCGTCAGCGACGAGCCCGAAAAATACCAAGGCGTGACTTTGCTGCCGGGCGTAACCGTGCACCACCGAAAAGAATTAGACAGCTTGCAACGCCGCATGCGCGAGACCGCGGGTTGTACGGCCATCATTTACGACCAGACCTGTGCCACTGAAAAGCGCCGCCGGCGCAAGCGCGGCACGCTGGCTACAAAGAACCGGGCCGTCATCATCAACGAGCTGGTGTGTGAGGGCTGTGGTGACTGCTCGTTCCAATCCAACTGTTTGTCGGTAGAGCCCATTGACACCGAATTTGGACGCAAAAGACGCATCAACCACAACAGCTGCAACCAAGATTTCTCCTGCATCGATGGCTTTTGCCCCAGCTTTGTCACGGTGGAAGGGGGCCAGCTCAAAAAGCCCCAACCCAACACGCCATCGGATACGCGCCAGCTCTCCCCCATTCCCGAGCCTCACATCCCTGACATACCCCAGGCCTGGGGCATCGTGGTGGCCGGTGTGGGCGGTACAGGCGTCATCACCATTGGCTCCTTGTTGGGCATGGCTGCGCACCTCGAAGGCAAAGCGGTCATCACGCAAGATGCTGCCGGATTGGCCCAAAAAGGCGGGGCCACCTGGAGCCACATCCAAATTGCCAACCATGCGCAGGACTTGCACACCACCAAGGTCGACGTCGGCAAGGCCGATCTGGTGCTCGGCTGCGATCCCATCGTGACGGCCCACGCAGCCACGCTCAGTGTGGTGCGCGCCGGACGCACCTACATTGCATTGAACACCCATACCGCGCCGACTGCCGCCTTGATCCACAACCCCGACTGGCGCTCGCCGCACCTGCAATGCAGTGCACAGATTGCCCAAGCTGCCGGTGGCACAGGCATGCTCGGTCTGATCGACGCTGATACGGTCGCCGTGCGCTTGCTCGGTGACAGCATCTATGCCAACCCTTTGCTGCTGGGTTTTGCTTGGCAAAAAGGGCGTATCCCCTTGCGCAAAGACTCGCTGCTGCGTGCCATGGAACTCAATGGTGCGCAGGTGCAAAAAAACCAGTCTGCCTTTGAGTGGGGGCGGCGCTGCGCCCATGACTGGCCATCTGTGCAAGCGTTGTCGGCCAACGAACACGTCATCCAGTGGAAAAAGAAGCCGTCACTGCCCGCACTCCTGGCGCAGCGTGAAGCTTTTCTTACCGCCTACCAAAATACAGCATATGCCCGGGCCTATCGCGACGTGGTGGACAAAGTCTGGGAGACAGAAAGCATCTTGCACAGCACCCAGCTGAGCGAAGCGGTAGCGCGCTATCTGTTCAAACTGATGGCTTACAAGGACGAGTATGAAGTGGCACGGCTGCATACCGACCCAGCCTTTACCGCGCAAATCGCAGCCCAGTTTGAGGGCGACTACCGACTGGTTCACCACCTGGCACCACCCTTGTGGGTCAAAAAGGACCCACAAGGCCGTATCCAAAAGCGTGCCTATGGCCCTTCCATGCGCTGGATGATGCGTGCGTTGGCCCACGGTAAAGGCTTGCGGGGCAGCTGGCTCGACCCCTTCGGACACAGCGAAGAGCGTCGGCACGAACGTGACTGGATCGTTCAGTACCGCACCGGGATCGAGCAACTGCTGACCACGCTGCGCCCGGACAATCTGGCGCTGGCGGTGCAAATTGCCCGCGTTCCTGAAGGCATCCGTGGCTATGGCCACATCAAGGAACGCCACATGCTGCAGGCACAGCAGCAGTGGGAGACACTTTGGAAGCAATGGAACGCTTCCTAAGCTCTTCGGTCAGAAGACTGGGTCCTGCCCATTCATGGGCGTTAAATACACAAAGACCAGTAGTGCTGCAGGAATAGCACGCAAACGCATGAAAAGCCGGGCATACAATGCTCCGTTGACCTGCGCTCAGCTATGCTGTAAGCGTGTGCGGCTTTGTTATTACAACAAGCCCGTTTCTCTTTTTGACCCATTCCATTGTGGAGTTCGTCCGTGTTTATTTCTTCTGCTTTTGCCCAATCCGCTCCTGCAGCCGCTGCTGGCGGCGGTGACATGATGTCTTCGCTGACCGGCATGCTGCCCTTGGTGTTGATGTTTGTGGTGCTGTACTTTGTGATGATTCGCCCCCAGATGAAGCGCCAAAAAGAACACCGTGCCATGGTCGAGGCTTTGGCCAAGGGTGACGAAGTGGCGACTGCTGGTGGCATCTTGGGCCGCGTGGTGGACTTGGACGAGCAGTTCCTGTTCATCGAAATCGCTTCGGGCGTGAAAGTCCAAATCCAACGTTCCGCCGTGGTGCAAGTCCTGCCCAAGGGTTCCGTTAAGTAATCAACCCCCAGTGTTGAGCGGGCCGGTGGGCTTGTCCCAGGCATGCCGCGCCCCTCTTCCTGCGTGAGAGATAGAGCGCGATCATGAACCGTTATCCGGTCTGGAAGTACGCGATCCTTGTGATCGCGCTACTGGTAGGGATTGTTTACACCCTGCCCAATTTTTTTGGTGAAGCGCCTGCTGTGCAGGTGTCTTCCGCCAAGGCCACTGTCAAAGTCGACGAAGGCGTGTTGCAGCGTGTGGAAACCGCACTGCGCAATGCTAACTTGCAGCCTGACATCCTGAGTCTGGAAGGCACTTCTGTGCGGGCGCGTTTTGACACGCCTGACCAACAGCTCAAAGCCAAGGACGTGATTGAGCGCGCGCTCATCAGCGATCCCAACGACCCCGCTTATATCGTGGCACTGAACTTGGTGTCGCGTTCACCCGCTTGGTTGTCTTCGCTGGGCGCCAACCCCATGTATCTGGGTCTGGACCTGCGTGGCGGCGTGCACTTCATGCTCCAGGTGGACATGCAAGCGGCGCTGACCAAGCGCGCCGATTCACTGGCTGGCGACTTGCGCACCACCCTGCGCGATAAGAACATTCGCCATGGCGGCATCAGCCGTGATGGCCAAAGCATTGAAATCCGTCTGCGTGACGAGGCTGGCATCACTGCCACGCGCAACCTGATCAGCGACCAATTCCCTGATCTGCAGGTGGTAGAAGCGTCCTCCGGATTGCGTGTTTCCATCAAGCCAGAATCGGTTCGTAAAGTCCAAGAGCAAGCGCTCAAGCAAAACATCACCACCCTGCACAACCGTATCAACGAATTGGGCGTGGCAGAGCCTGTGATCCAGCAGCAAGGCCTGGACCGTATCGTGGTGCAGTTGCCCGGCGTGCAGGACACGGCCAAAGCCAAGGACATTCTGGGCCGCACAGCGACCCTCGAACTGCGCCTGGTCGATGAAACCACTGAGGGTCGAGCTGCAGAAATGGGGTCCGGTAACGTGCCTTTTGGCTCTGAGCGCTATCTGGATCGCAACGGTAATGCCGTCATCGTGAAGCGCCAAGTCATTCTGACGGGCGAAAATTTGACCGATGCCCAGCCTGGTTTCGACAGCCAGACCCAGGAGCCCACGGTCAATCTGGTCTTGGATGCCAAGGGCGCTCGCATTTTCAAGGACATCACCCGCGAGAACATCAACAACCGCATGGCCATTATCTTGTTCGAAAAGGGCAAGGGTGAAGTGGTGACGGCGCCTGTGATCCGCTCCGAAATTGGCGGTGGCCGCGTGCAGATTTCAGGCCGCATGACCACGGTGGAAGCGGCTGACACCTCGTTGCTGTTGCGCGCAGGTTCGCTGGCCGCGCCCATGGAGATCATTGAGGAATACACGATCGGCCCCAGCTTGGGCGCTGAAAACATTGACCGTGGCATTCACTCTGTGCTCTGGGGCTTTATCGTTATCGCCGTCTTCATGTGCGTGTACTACCACCTGTTTGGCGTGTTCTCGACGATTGCCTTGGGCGTGAATGTGCTGCTGCTGATGGCTATTTTGTCCATGCTGCAAGCCACTCTGACTCTGCCAGGTATTGCCGCGGCGGCGCTGGCCATCGGTGTGGCCATCGACTCCAACGTGCTGATCAACGAGCGTATTCGTGAAGAGCTGCGAGCCGGTCTTTCGCCGCAAGCGGCCATCCACGCAGGCTATGACCGTGCCTGGGCGACGATTTTGGACTCGAACCTGACCACTTTGATCGTTGGTTTGGCCTTGCTGGCATTTGGCTCCGGCCCTGTACGCGGCTTTGCTGTGGTGCACTGCATTGGCATTGCGACCAGCATGTTCTCCGCCGTATTCTTCTCGCGCGGACTGGTCAATCTTTGGTATGGCCGCCAAAAGAAACTCAAGAACGTGTCCATTGGCACCGTCTGGAGACCCGAAGGCGCATCCAAGCCCGGCACTTCCGTGGCTGACACCAAGTAAAGGAGGAAGACATGGAGTTCTTCCGTATCCGTAAAGACATTCCGTTCATGAAGCACGCGTTGGTACTCAACGCGATTTCCATCATCACTTTTGTGCTGGCCGTGTTCTTTTTGGTCACCAAGGGCTTGCACTTGTCCGTGGAATTCACGGGCGGCACGGTGATGGAAGTGGCTTACAGCCAACCGGCGGATTTGGAGAAAGTTCGCAAGACCATTCAAGCCCAAGGCTACAGCGATGTAACCGTACAAAACTTTGGCACTGCGCGCGATGTGATGATTCGCATGCCCGTGCAGCAGGGCGTCACCTCGGCCCAGCAAAGTGAAAAGGTGTTGTCTGCCTTGAAGGCGGAGGATCCTGAAGTGACTTTGCGTCGCACCGAGTTTGTGGGACCGTCCGTTGGCGAAGAGCTGGTCACCAACGGCTTGCTCGCACTGGCCGTGGTGATGGTGGGCATCATTGTCTACTTGGCATTTCGCTTTGAATGGAAGTTTGGTGTGGCTGCGGCCTTTGCGAACTTCCACGACGTGGTCATTATTTTGGGATTTTTCGCGTTCTTCCAGTGGGAGTTCTCGTTGCCCGTGCTGGCAGGCGTGCTGGCCGTGCTGGGCTATTCGGTCAACGAATCCGTGGTGGTGTTTGACCGGATCCGCGAAACATTCCGCAAACAACGCAAGATGGACACACCGGCAGTGATCAACCATGCGATCACGTCCACCATGAGCCGCACCATCATTACCCACGCCTCTACTGAAGCCATGGTCTTGTCCATGTTCTTCTTTGGCGGCCCCAGTCTGCACTACTTCTCGCTGGCGCTGACGATTGGTATTTTGTTCGGCATTTACTCGTCCATCTTTGTGGGCGCTGCCATTGTGATGTGGCTGGGCGTCAAACGCGAAGATTTGGTCAAACCGACCAAGCAGGAACAGGACCCCAATGACCCCAATGCGGGCGCTGTGGTCTAAGCACTGGCAGTAATGACTCAAGGGCGCGCAAGCGCCCTTTTTTGTGCCTAGCTCTCTGGCGCATTAGGCGCGAAAGCTGCGCTGAAACCAGCCGCCAGGCAAACGCTCCACCGTTCCGTTGAGTTCATGCTCCAGCAACTGCACCTGCAGCGCAGGCAAGGCCCACCCGGTACGGGCCATGAGCGTATCCAGATCCATCGGATCGTGACCCATGGCCTGCAGCAGCGGCGTTGCTATCGGGCGCACATCGGTGACCGCTGCCTGTACAGCTTCTGCGCCCGAGCTTTGACGGGGTCGCGAAGGCAAAGACTGCGCAAACTCTTCGACGATATCAGCCGCCGTTTCCACCAGTTTGGCCCCTTGCCGTATCAATGCGTGGCAGCCTTTGGATTGAGGGTTATGGATGGAGCCCGGAATGGCAAA
>JBJEZV010000059.1:2156-12912 GCA_051887595.1 Comamonas sp. | reverse complement strand
GCATCGATCCCGAGCGCCAGACCTGAAGCAATGCACCAGCCTTGGGAGGCCATTTCACGACCAAACTGATGGGCATGCTGCGCACCCTGAGGCGTCGGGTTGCGCGACCCGACGATTGCCAGCGTGTGTTCCCATGCTTGCCAAGGGTATCCATGGACCAGGCGCTCCCGATTACCCGCGGCATACAGCAGCAGTGGGGGATCTGCGGTCTGTAGCAAGCCTTCGGGATAGCGCGGATTACCGAGCGCAATCATGGTGTGCACGACCTTGTCATCTGACGACCCGAGCCACCGCAAAGTTCGCTCCATGGTCGAGGCAAGTGATGCGGGTGCCTGCGCCAGTTGCTGGGCTTGTGCGGTGGATATACACGCCTGAAGTTCACCCATCTGCGCTGAAAAAATAGCCTCCGGGCTCCCACACTGTGTCAACAAACGCCTGGCAGCGGCATTGCCTATGCTGGGCGTCAAGCTCAGACGCAACCAGGATTGAATTTCTGCGTCACTGAGCTGTATTGCCGTGGTTGAGGCAGGCATATTTCCCTTTCTGGGGTGCGACGAACACGGACCATAGCGATTCATACCTGTGCGCATTGTCTGCTGGCTCGCCTAGACTAACCATGCAATTGAGCAGGCCAAGTGCACCGTCAATCGATTACGGCGAAAATAGAGGCAACTTTTTCAGAATCTGCCATGGCTTTACTTCCTATCCTTTGCTATCCCGATCCGCGCCTGCACAAGGTGGCACAACCTGTTGCCCAGGTGGATGACCGTATCCGCAAGCAGATTGAAGACATGTTCGAGACCATGTACGACGCCAATGGCATCGGCTTGGCTGCTACGCAGGTGGATTTTCATGAGCGCCTGATCGTGATCGATGTCTCACAAGACAGGGACCAGCGTCTGGTTATGATCAATCCAGAGATCCTCTGGGCCAGCGAAGAAAAGCAAGTAGGTGAAGAAGGCTGTCTGTCAGTGCCTGGCATCTATGACGGTGTGGAACGCTCCACATCCGTCAAGGTACGCGCCCAAGATGAAAACGGACAAGTCCGCGACATTGAGGCTGAAGGCTTGCTGGCGATTTGCATTCAGCATGAGATGGACCATTTGATGGGCAAAGTCTTTGTCGAATACCTCTCGCCCCTCAAACGCAACCGCATCAAAACCAAATTGGTCAAGATGCAAAAACAGGCCTCTCGCTGATGCAGGCGCGCCCAGTGAGAACTACGGTTATGCGCTGGGCGATGGCGGCTCTGGCTGTGGCCCACTTGGCAGCTTGCGCTGTGCCCGAATGGCAACAACCTGGCACCCCTGCTACAGAGGTTCAAGCAGACCTCGGTGTGCCCCACCTGCGCGTACCGCTGCCCGATGGAGGACAGCGCTGGGTCTACAGCCGCCAGCCTGCTGGTCAGCAGGTTTTTCATATGGTCTTTGACGCACAGCAGCGTTTGCAGCGTGTTGACCAAGTCCTTCAAGAAGCGCATTTCCTGCGTCTGAAAAAAGGCCTGGATACCCGTCAAAGCGTGCTCGAATATTTTGGCAAGCCCGCCTTGGTCGAAGGCGTTGGCAATTTTCAAGGCGATGTATGGACCTATCGTCTTCATGAAAATAGCATTGATCGTTTGGCCCACGTGTTTATCGACCCTCAGCACGTGGTCCAGCATGTGATGTTCACGGATGAACAACGCTTGGACGATGATCCGCGCCGCTAAGTGGTCGCAGCGCGTTGTGTGAATGCATCCATAACCATGTAACTGCGCGAAGCTAGGCAGTTTTCTCTTGGACAGAACCCATGAAAGTGATTTTTGCAGGCACGCCTGAGTTTGCGCGCACCGCGTTGGAACACTTGCTGCGAGCAGGCTTTGAGGTGCCTCTGGTGCTTACCCAGCCTGATCGCCCCGCAGGCCGCGGTATGAAGTTGCAGGCATCGCCCGTCAAGCAGTGTGCGCTGGAGCATAGGATTGAAGTTGCACAGCCCATGAGTCTGCGCCTGGACGGTAAATATCCCGAAGACGCGGCTGCTGCACAGCAGTTGCTGCAAGCGGCGCAAGCCGATGTGATGGTCGTAGCGGCCTATGGTTTGATTTTGCCGCAATGGGTGCTCGACATGCCCCGTCATGGATGCCTGAATATCCATGCGTCCTTGCTGCCCCGCTGGCGCGGAGCCGCACCCATTCACCGCGCCATTGAGGCGGGTGACACGGAAACAGGTGTCACCATCATGCAAATGGATGCCGGACTGGATACCGGCGACATGTGCCTGATGGAGCGACTGCCTATTTCGTCCACTGACACCACCGCCAGCCTGCACGACAAGCTGGCAGTCTTGGGTGGCCGGATGATTGTGGAAGCACTGGAGATGGTTGCCTGTGGCGGCCTGACTCGCACGGTGCAACCCGAGCAAGGCATCACCTATGCCCACAAGATTGAGAAAGCCGAAAGCTGGATGGACTGGACATTGTCTGCCACCGAGCTTGACTGCCGCTTGCGCGCTTTTTCCCCATTTCCTGGCGGCGCCAGCCAATGTGGTGATGAGGTCATCAAACTTTGGGCGGCCCATGTCCGACCTTATGAAGGCAAAGCGCAGCCTGGCACCGTGTTGTCTGCTGATGCGGATGGCATCTGTGTCGCCTGTGGTGAAGACGCCTTGTGCGTGACGCAACTGCAGCGTGCGGGTGGCAAACGTTTGGCGGCGGCTGACTTTTTGCGTGGCTTTGCCCTGCCCATAGGCACCATGCTGACAACACCAACCACGCACTGACCCTATGAACGCCCGCTACCTACAGCGCCGTGCGCTCGGCATTGCCCGCGAACCCGCTTTTCGCGAAGGCGTGCACGCCGTCATAGGCACGATGCTGGGTATCAGCGCTTGGGGACTGGTCACAGGCGTCGCCATGGTCAAAAGTGGCATGTCTGTGCCCTTGGCGCTGTTCATGTCTTTGACCGTTTATGCCGGTAGCGCCCAGCTGGCTGTTTTGCCTTTGATGGTCATGGCTGCCCCCATGTGGGTGGTGTGGTTCACCGCTGTGTGCGTGAATTTGCGCTTTGTGATTTTGAGCAGCATGTGGAGGCACTATTTTGGCCATCTGCGACTCGGTCACCGGCTGACATTGGGCTACTTCAGCGGTGATGTGATCTTTGTCGCATTCAACCAGCGCTACAGTTCTCTCGAGCGCAGCCCGGATCAACTGCCGTTTTTCTGGGGCGCGGCCACGGCCAACTGGCTGTCTTGGCAAACCTCCTCCATCGCTGGCATTTTGCTGGCTAATGTCATTCCTCTGGAGTGGGGTCTGGGATTTGCTGGCGTCTTGGCTCTGCTGGGTGTGCTGTATTCGATGCTCAAGGACAAAGCCACTTGGCTGGCTTGTGTAGTGGCCAGTGGGGCTGCGATTGCGACGTTTGCTTTGCCTTTGAAAATGAACATCTTGGTCGCCATTGCTGCTGCGGTGACGGCGGGCCTGCTGATGGAGACTGCCGAGCGCCGCGCGGCAAGGCTTCGCTCGCAACCGAGCATCCGTGCAGCCGACCCCACCAAGGGTGAGCGCCATGCGGTCTTGCCATTGCCCGAACGCAACGCAGACAAGGAGCAACCATGACAGAAGCGCTATCTGGCTGGATGCCTTGGATCGTGACACTGGGCTTGGCCGCGGTGACGGTACTCACACGGGGGTTCTTCATGATCCCAGAGCGCGAAGTACCCATGCCGGAGTGGTTCAAACGCGGGCTGCGCTATGCCCCTTTGGCCGCACTGGCTGCTGTGGTTGCGCCTGAAGTCCTCATGAGCCAAGGTGCGCTGATCAGCACCTTGGCAGATGCTCGCTTGCCAGCAGCGGTCTGTGCCACCGTGTATTTCTGGTTTCAGCGCGGCATTTTGGGCACGATTTTGATTGGCATGGCTGTCTACCTGCCCTTGCACATAGGATGGGGTTGGTAAGCCCGCCCCATCCCTGTGCCTGAACGGCATTTAATTAAGCGCCATGCTGAGCTTGCGGCGATAGCTGTTGACCAACGCGGTTCGCTCGTCCTGTTCGGACACACTGGCCCCAAGCAGTTCGATACCGCTCGCGGTCTTGCCTGGCGTTGCTTCCTGTTTTTTGGGCTTGGGCGGCGTTAGCAATTCCAAAATGCCCACAAACAGTTTGCGCGCAGCTTGGTCGTTCCATGCTTTGTCACGCATCAAAATCTCCAGCAATTCGTCCATTGCGGCCGACCATTGGGTTTCCGCAGCGAGTACCTGGGCCTTGGCAAAGCGCGTGTCAAAGTCACGTTTGTTCTGGGCAATGAGTGCATCGAACTGCTCAATCGGCCAATTACCGCGGTCATCGCGCTGGACAAACACCATGCATTGCAGCCACTGGTGCAGCGCCTCAAAGCGCAATGGCTGGGGAATCCGCTTCAGGGGTTCATGCAGCAATTGCTCCGCCTCTTCATAGCCACCGGTGCCGATCAGCAGCCGGACATAGTCAAAACGTGCGTCGTCATTTTGCGGATCGGCCGCCAGGGCTTCTGCCAGCTTGTGCAGCGCAGCCTGTGTGTCACCAGATTCGAGCAACTGCTCTGCCTCTTGCACCTCGGCCTCGGCAACCAAGGCTTCTTCGGAAGGCAAGTGCTTGTCCAGAAACTGCCGTACTTGGCCTTCCGTTTGCGCGCCCATAAAACCATCGACCGGCTTGCCTCCCACCATCAGCACACAAGTGGGCACACTGCGAATCCCGAACATGCCAGCAATTTGCTGGTTGGCATCCACGTCCACCTTGGCCAGCGTAAAACGCCCGGCATATTCGGCTTCGAGTTTTTCCAGGGTTGGCACCAGCGTCTTGCAAGGACCGCACCAGGTGGCCCAAAAGTCCACCAGTACGGGCGTTGTCATCGAGGCAGCAACCACCTCCGCTTCAAAATTTTCAATGGTGATATCGATCATTTGTCTGTTCCTCTGGCGTGCGCGCAACGCGCTGCAATCTTCTTGGCGCCTTACAGGCGTACAGCGCATCATTCTCTAGCAAATTGCGGGGGTGCTTGAACCATGTCCCCAAAGCGCAGCCCGACCTTCTGTATCGACTGCTGCCGCCCTCATCCTTTACCACACGGCTTACACCACCTTGCCCGTAAAATCAGGGCTTCCACTAGGCCGGGCCTGCTAGGCCCACGAGAGAGAACATGAACCCCATCCAGATCGGTGTGGTCATGGGTTCCAGCAGCGACTGGGACACCATGCAACACGCAGTTGCCATCCTCCAGCAATTCAGTATCGCCCATGAGGCTCAGGTGGTGTCTGCCCACCGCATGCCCGATGACATGTTCCGTTATGCCGAAGCTGCGGCTGAACGTGGCCTCAAGGCCATCATCGCAGGCGCTGGTGGAGCCGCTCACTTGCCGGGCATGATCGCCGCAAAGACCACCGTCCCCGTGCTGGGAGTTCCCGTGGCCAGCCGCCATCTGCAAGGGGTAGATTCCTTGCATTCCATCGTGCAAATGCCCAAAGGCGTGCCCGTGGCTGCTTTTGCCATTGGAGCTGCCGGAGCAGCCAATGCTGCGCTGTTTGCCGTGGCCTTGCTGGCCAATGAAAACCCTGCACTGCGCGCCAAGCTCGAAGCCTTCCGCGCTGAGCAAACGGCTGCTGCACGTGCGATGACCTTGCCTCCGGTGGCCGCATGAACACCTCTGAAGTGATTTTGCCGGGCGCTACCTTGGGCGTACTGGGTGGTGGTCAACTCGGTCGTATGTTTGCCCATGCTGCACAGGCCATGGGCTACTTCACTGCCGTACTCGACAAGGACGACACCAGTCCCGCAGGGTTGGTCAGCCACCACCATATCCGTACGGCTTACGAAGATCCGCAAGGCCTGCGTGAACTGGCCCAGCTGTGCGCCGCAGTGACCACCGAGTTTGAAAACGTGCCCGCTGGTGCCTTAAACCTGTTGGCCAACAGTGTGCCGGTGTCCCCCTCAGGCGCAGCTGTCGCCATTGCCCAAGACCGCGCCGCCGAGAAGGCCCACTTTGTGCGCTGTGGCGTACCTGTGGCTCCGCATGCTGTCATTGAGACTTCGGAGCAGCTGGCAAGCGTGCGCGCTGAGTTGCTGCCCGGCATTTTGAAGACTGCACGTATGGGCTATGACGGCAAGGGTCAGGTGCGCGTCAAAACCCTGCAAGAACTTGCCCAGGCTTGGGAAGATTTGGGCCGCGTCGCCTGCGTGCTGGAAAAAATGCTGCCGCTGGCGCACGAATGCTCCGTCATCGTCGCGCGTGGCCGTGATGGATCCATTGTGAACCTGCCTGTGCAGCGCAATCTGCACCGCGACGGCATCTTGGCTGTCACCGAGGTATACGAAGGCAATGTGCCTGTAGCACAAGCTAGCCAAGCGCTGGCAGCTGCGAAATCGGTAGCTGAAGGACTGAACTACGTTGGCGTGCTGTGCGTGGAGTTCTTTGTGCTGCAGGACGGCTCGCTCGTGGTCAACGAGATCGCTCCCCGCCCGCACAACAGCGGCCACTACAGCCAAAACGGCTGCGATGTCTCACAGTTTGAGCTGCAGGTGCGCTGCATGACAGGCTTGCCCTTGGTACAGCCGCGACTGCACAGTCCCAGCATCATGCTGAATTTGATGGGCGACCTGTGGTTCAAGGACAGTGATGTAGCTTGCACTCCGGCCTGGGATCAAGTTCTGGCGCTGCCCGGCTGCCACTTGCACTTGTATGGCAAAGCGCAGGCCAAGCGCGCCCGCAAGATGGGGCACCTGAACATCACAGGCACTACGCCTGAACTGGTACGCGCTACAGCCTTGAAGGCTGCTGAAATTCTGGGCATTGCGCCGTTCTAAGCGGGGTCATCCCGCCTGCTGCCCGGCAAAGGCTGGCTGCCGCAACGAAAATATCTCCCTCCTAGGGCGCGCCCTTGCTTGGCAGTACTAAGCAAGGGCGTATGTATTCATGGCCCTGCAGACTGCGACTCACAGAGGAACCACGATGATTTTGGATGGAAAGCTTGACGCATCGGTACAAGCCGCCGCCGCCGCCCTGCAGCGCGGGGAACTGCTGGGCTTGCCAACCGAAACCGTCTATGGCCTCGCCGCAGACAGCGACAACGATACTGCCGTCGCGCAGATCTTTACCGCCAAAGGCCGCCCCGCCAATCACCCCTTGATCGTGCATGTGGCTGACGCCGACGCCATCACACGCTACGCCAAAGAGGTACCGGTATTTGCCCAACAGCTAATTGACGCTTTCTGGCCCGGGCCGCTGACCCTCATCCTGCCGCGTCTGCCGCATGCAGCCAAAGCCTCCACCGGTGGGCAAGACAGTGTGGGGCTGCGCTGTCCTTCGCATCCCGTGGCCCATGCACTGCTCAAGGCGTGCCAGCAGCTCACGCCCGCCGTCTGGGGCGTTTCTGCGCCCAGCGCCAACAAGTTTGGGCGCGTCAGCCCAACCACTGCGCAGCATGTCTCAGGTGAATTTGGTGACGATTTGCTGGTGCTGGACGGCGGCGCCTGCACTGTGGGCATTGAATCCACCATCGTGGACTGCACGCGCGGCGTGCCTGTGCTGCTGCGTCCCGGTGCCATCACCCGTGACGATATTGCGCGTGCCTGCGGTCAGCGCCCGCTGTCCAAGGAAGAGCTACAAGCCAATACCCCGCGCGCGTCTGGCACCTTGCTGGCCCACTATGCGCCCAACGCCAAAGTGCGCCTCATGGATGCGGCCTCTTTGCAGCAAGCCCTGGATGCTGCGCCAGCTGATGCTGCAACCACTGTCGTCTACCACCGCAGCCCATTGCACACAGCACATCCGCACATGCATCTGCAGCGCATGCCCGATGCCCCCCTGCAAGCTGCCCGCGAGCTGTTCGGCAAACTGCGTGACTTCGATGGACTGGGCGCGCAGCTGATCTGGATTGAAACCCCGCCTAACACGGCGGACTGGGAAGGCGTGCGCGACCGCCTGCAGCGCGCGGCAGCCGCTGGCTAAACCCCATAGGCCCCCAAAAAAGAAACCGGCTTTTGAGCCGGTTTCTTTTTTTAGTCTTGGGCCACCCAGTCCACCAAGGCATCCATCACAGGTCGTGCATTGCTAGCATTGGCATGGTTGACCATGGCCACCAAGACATAGCGGCGCCCCGAATGACCATGCACAAAGCCCGCTAGTGCGTTCACATCGCGCAGCGAGCCTGTCTTCAAATGTGCACTGGCGCTGGCCTTGCTGCGGCGCAATGTGCCGTCCATGCCTGAAATGGGCAGGGAGGCGATGAACTCTGGCATGACCGAGGAAGACCACGCTGTTTGCAGCATGCGCCCCAGCGCCTGTGCGCTGATGCGTGCCTGACGGCTCAGGCCCGCGCCGTTTTCAACCACCGGCATGTCGGCTGCAGGCCAGCGCAGCTGCCACCACTGCGCCAGCGCCGTGCGTCCTGCCTCCAAACTGCCCACGCCCAAACGCTCCTTGCCCAAGGTCAGCAGCACCTGCTGGGTCATGACGTTGTTGCTAAATTTGTTGATGTCGCGCACCACTTCCCCCAACGCAGGGGACTGGCTTTCCCACGCCGGCTGCAAGCCGGGTGGCACCTGGCCATCCCGCACACGGCCTTGCAGCTGTCCTCCCATGCTGCGCCACATGCCGTCAATGGCTTTGAGCGCAAAGTCCTGCGGTTGCGGCAGGGCCACGGGCCAATTCTTGTCACCGCAGCTGGCGGGGTAGCGCCCGTACAGCACCAGACGCTGCGGATCACTCCAATCGGCTTGCAGCTGCGCGCGCCAGTCGCCGCACGCTGTACCGGCAGGCGCCAAAGGCACTGTCGTAGGCGCTTGCCATTGGCCCAAAGGCAATTCGTAGTGAATGCGTGCCACCCCTGCTGCAGGGTCTGGAATCAAGCCCAGCACCTGGGTTTTGTAGTTCACCAGCAAGGCGTCTGGCCCTGCGTTGTAGGGGCGATAAGGCTCCCCATCGAAGGCTGCTGGGTCATGGCCTTGGACATCAAATGCCGTGCGGTCGACAACGATGTCGCCAACGATGTTGCGCACACCCATGCCTTGCAAACGGGACAGCAACAGCCACAGACGCTCCGACACCAGCTTAGGGTCGCCCGAGCCCTTGAGATAAACCGTTCCTCGAAAGTCTGTGCCTTGGCGCACCCCATCCAGATAGATCGGCGTGCGCCACACATAGGCTGGCCCCAGTTGCTCCAAAGCTGCATAGGTGGTCACCAGCTTCATCACAGAAGCCGGGTTCATGCCCTGGTCTGCCTGCCACGCCCAACGCGGTGGCTGACCGGCCTCCACGGGCGCCACCCACACGCTCATGGCTTCACGCGGGATCTGTGCGCGTGCCAATGCCTGCTCTACAGGCGGCGGCAGGCTTTGTGCCGTGGCCCAACCTGTGCTGCATACCGCCAGCACACCCCAACTCCAGCGCTGCATGCGCTGCCATAACGCTTTTGACATAAGCCGCAGTGTAGTGACTGCACGCACGGGTTTGAAGCCAGCCCCGCGCAGCCCCCGGCCGCGAAGCCGATAATCACAGGCTTCGGCCACTGACCGCCAGCTCCAGCTTTCCCCTATGAATTTGCTTGCTTTTGACACCAGCACCGACACCTTGTTCATTGCCGTTCAACGCGGCGATCAGCTGTGGGAGCACCAGGCAGCAGGCGGGGCCAACTCGTCCACCACCTTGATTCCAAGCATCCAAGCCGGATTGCAAGCGTTGGACCTGCGCTTTAGCGATTTGCAAGCCATTGTGTTTGGTCGGGGGCCAGGCTCTTTCACCGGTTTGCGCACCGCGTGCTCCATTGCACAGGGACTGGCCCTCGGCGCCAATGTGCCTTTGCTGCCGGTTGATACCTTGCTCGCCGTTGCCGAAACAGCGCGCCACACGCATAGCTTGGAGAACGTGATGGCCGTGCTGGATGCACGCATGAACGAGGTCTACCACGCAGGCTATCGCTACGAAGATGGGCTGTGGCAGCCAACACATGCGCTGGGCTTGTGCGCGCCGCAGGACTTGCAAGTTCCTGCCGGACTGCCCGTTGTGGGCAATGCCCATGCCGTTTATACAGACCGCTTGGCGGTGCATGCCGCGCATTACCCCGCACTGCCTACAGCCAGCGCATTGCTCCGTCTTGCCCCTCGCCTGATTGCCGACGGTGGCTTGGTCGACGCTTCCTACGCTTTGCCGCTGTACATCCGCGATAAGGTGGCTCAAACCACGGCTGAGCGCGAAGCCGCTCGCCGATCTTCTGAGACCACCTCCACTTGACGATGTCCGCTACCAGCCTGCCACCTTTGCTTTCCGGTGCGTCACCGCAGTCGTTGCCGGTGACCGTCTCCACCAGCGCCCGCCAGCTGGTGGCGATGACCGAAGACCTGCTCGATGGCATTTTGGCCATTGAAAACGTCGCCTTCACCCACCCTTGGACACGTGGCAATTTTGCCGATGCCTTGCGCAGCGGCTACCACGCCCGCGTGCTCATGCAGGGCGAGCACATCTTGGGCTACTTCGTCGCCATGCAAATCCTCGATGAAGTGCACCTGCTCAACATCACCGTCTCGCCTTTGCACCAAGGGCAGGGGCTTGCGCGCGAACTGCTGGGTGCATTGAGCCACTGGAGCCGCCACACCGCCAAAGCCCAGTGGCTGTGGCTGGAGGTGCGCGAAAGCAACGCCCGTGCGCGCCGCATTTATGAGCGCCATGGATTTCACACTGTCGGCATGCGCAAGAAGTACTATCCGGTACACCACGGCGAACGCGAAACCGCCATCTTGATGAGCATGCCC
>JBJEZV010000059.1:0-2056 GCA_051887595.1 Comamonas sp. | reverse complement strand
CCCCACGCCCATGCTCCGCTGCAAGGTGACAGCGGCCAGCTGCTCAACAACATGCTGCGCGCCTTGCGCTTGCAGCACAGCCCCCACGTCTGGATTGCCAGCGTGCAACGCCCGGACAGCACCTCTGCCCCGCTCAACGCTTGGCCGGCCGAACCCGTGGCTTGGCAGCCGCTGTCGGAAGGCTTGGCGCAGGCTGTCAACCGCACACGCCCTGCGCGCATGC
This sequence comes from Comamonas sp., assembly GCA_051887595.1. GTDB lineage: Bacteria > Pseudomonadota > Gammaproteobacteria > Burkholderiales > Burkholderiaceae_C > Comamonas. Next base: position 1,833 of record JBJEZV010000059.1, on the reverse strand, counting down.
TGGTGCTGGGCCTGCATGCAGCGCGTGCCGTGGTGGGCAGCCAGGAGGCGCTGGGCCGCCTGCGCGCCCAGGTGCACCAGGTGCAGGGCGTGCCTGCCATCGTCAGCTACGACCCGGCCTATTTGCTGCGCTCGCCGCACGCCAAACCTGCTGCATGGGCGGACTTGTGCCGCGCCCATGCGCTGCGCCCTCCCTTGCCCCACTGAAGGCCCTTGCCCGCCGCGGGCTGAAGCTGCACACAAGGCTGCGCCCCGGCATAATCGCGGGCTTGTCATATTTTCGAGATCACTCTGTGGAAACCTACCCTAGTTGGTAGCTTCCATCCTCTCCCGAAGGCTTGGCCCGCGTGAAAGGATTGGAAGCGCCCCTCCGTTCATCGCCCGTCAAAGCCAACAACAACATTTGGGAGAGCGCACATGCTCAATATCTTTTCGCTGTCCAACGGCCGCTTGGTGCAGGAAGAAATCGAATCGCTGGAAGACCTCAAAAAGTTCCAGCCGATCTGGGTAGACTTGGAGTCGCCCACGCTCGAAGAAAAGCGCTGGGTCAAGCAGCACTATGACCTGTCCATTCCCGACGATGCGATGGACCTGGACATCGAAGAATCCGCACGCTTTTACGAAGAAGACAACGGCGAGTTGCACATCCGCAGCGACTTTTTGCTCGACGACGAGGAAGATCCGCGCAGCGTTCGCGTGGCTTATATCCTGAACCAGCACAACACCGAGCTCAAGTCCTGCGGCGTGCTGTTTTCCATCCACGAAGAAGACATTCCCGTGTTCCGCCTGCTGCGCCTGCGCGCGCGCCGCGCGCCAGGTTTGATTGAGGATGCGAAAGACGTGCTGCTCAAGCTGTTCGACGCCGATGCGGAATACTCGGCCGACACGCTCGAAGGCATTTACGACGACCTCAAGCACGTCAGCGCCCGTGTGCTGGACGGCAACGTGACCGACGACTATGCGCAGGAAGTGCTGGCCGACATTGCGCGCCAAGAAGATTTGAATGGCCGCATTCGCCGCAACATGCTCGACACGCGCCGCGCCGTGAGCTTCATGATGCGCAGCAAGATGCTCAACGCCGAGCAGTTCGAAGATGCCCGCCAAATCCTGCGCGACATCGAATCGCTGGACAGCCACACGCAGTTTCTGTTCGACAAGATCAACTTCTTGATGGACGCCACCGTCGGCTTTTTGAGCATCAACCAAAACAAGATCATCAAGATCTTCTCGGTGGCCAGCGTGGCCTTGCTGCCCCCCACCTTGATTGCCAGCGTCTACGGCATGAACTTCAAGTACATGCCCGAGCTGGACTGGGCCTACGGCTACCCGTATGTGTTGGCGCTCATGCTGCTCAGCGCCGTCGGCCCCATGCTGTACTTCCGCAAGCGTGGTTGGCTTAAATAAGTCCAATCTTCAAAAACAAGAGCTGCAAGCCTGCTTCTAACAATGTTTTCCAATATAAAAGTATTGGGAAGCCTTTACAGACAATGGCTAGCAGCTTCTTTTTTAATAGAAAACAGTGTTTAAACTGCTTGGAGCCGCCAACACTACCCCGCAAACCGCAGGTTTGCGTTTGAGAGGAGGCCGGGCCGCGTAGGCGCGAAGCCGCAGGCAGTACTTGCGTACGACAAGGCGAAGCAACGACGTATCAAGGGTTGTGTTAGCGGGTCTTAACCGCGCTCTAAGCAGAACACTGCTGTGCTGGCGCGCAGATTGGGCAGCGTGCGAATGATTTGCCCTTCTTTCAAACCAAAAGCATCGACCACGTTGAGTCGATTCTTGTTGGCCAGCACCTCAAAATCCTTGAAAGTTCCCACGCGGATATTGGGCGTGT
>JBJEZV010000058.1:0-18946 GCA_051887595.1 Comamonas sp. | reverse complement strand
TTGGCAGTGACATAGCCTTTTTCCAAATAGGTCTGAACAGTCCACATTGGTAAGGTGGCAATCCCACGTCCACTGGCAACCAGTTGAAGCATGGCGACCGTCAGTTCACTGGTTCGTCTTGCAGCTGGAGATATTCCTGCAGGAATTAGTACCTGCCGCATGATGTCAAGCATGTCGTCGGGTATGGGGTAACTGATCAACACTTCATCTGCAAAGTCTTTCGCCTCTAGGTAACTGCGCTCGGCCAAGTGATGTTGCTTGGCAATCAAGGCCAACATTTCATAGCGAAACAGTGGGTGGTAGAGCACGGGGTCGTTGTCATCAGGCTCTCCCACAATCGCGACTTCTGCGCGATTTTGCAAAATCAAAGCGACAGGGTCAGGGTGAAAGCCGGAGACGATATCCAGTTCCACATCTGGCCAGCGCTGACGAAAGACATCCATCGCAGGCATTAACCAGTCAAAACAAGTATGGCACTCCACTACGATGCGCAGTGTCCCACCGCCACCTTGGGAAAGACGCAGCAGATCACGCTCAGCCTGTTCAACCTCCGGAAGGATTTTTGTGCCAAGTTCCAGCAGACGTTCACCGATGGCACTGAACTTTAGTGGGCTGGATTTGCGCTCAAACAGTGAGCTGCCATAGCGTTCTTCCAAAAATTTGATCTGATGCGAGAGCGCAGATTGTGTGACGTTGAGCATCTGCGCAGCACGGGCGAGGCTGCCTGTTTCATGGAGTGCTGAAAGCGTTCGCAGGTGGCGTAACTCTAAAAACGGGGAGAGGATCACGGGCTGTATCGGGTAGTCAAAGTGAGACTATTAGTTTGCCTCAAGTTTGTCTGAAAAACTCTCGTTTTACTTCAAGATATCATTTCAATAGCATTCATGCATCCCTCGGTGACCTGCTGCAAAGCAGCGTAAGCACCTTGCCGACTTTTCAAAATTATTCAGCAACCACTGAATAGAGGACATGCTATGAATCCGAATTTCACTTTTAGCGTTGAAAAATTCATCTTTAACGAAGAGTACCAACCTTCGGAAAAAACGCGTCTTACCACCAATTTTGCCAATTTGGCACGTGGTGCAAAACGTCAAGAAAATTTGCGCAGAACGCTGCAAATGATGAATAACCGGTTTAACAGCCTGGCCCATTGGGACAATGCCAACGGAGATCGATATGCGGTGGAGTTAGAGATTATTTCTGCAGACATGCAAATCAATGGGGAGCCATTGATAAACGATCTGCCTTTGATTGAAATATTGAAAACCAATATTTGGGATAAAAAGAAAGGAGTTCGTTTGGAAGGCAGCGGCGGCAACAGCTTTTCGTCCTACGTGCGTGACTATGACTTCAGTGTTGTCTTGAAAAATCACAATGCGAATCGCACAGATTACAGTGAGCCACAGGGGTTTGGCGAGTTGCATGGCAAGTTGTTTCAGCACTTCCTGCAATCTGATGCATATAAAGCCAACTTCAATAATCAACCCTTGATCTGCTTGAGTGTGGCAGCAGGCAAGACGTATTACCGCACCGGTATTGAACACCATGTGTTGGGCATTGAATATACGCAAGATACACCTTCCATTACAGATAATTATTTCAAGAAGATGGGGATGGAGGTGCGCTATTTCATGCCAAAAAATAGCGTCGCACCATTGGCTTTTTACTTCATAGGTGATTTGCTGAACGACTATGAAAATCTAGAATTGATTGCCGCCATCAGCGTGATGGAAACATTCCAGAAGATCTATCGTCCAGAGATTTATAACGCCAATGCACCTGCGGCCACACAATTTAAACCCAGCTTGAATAACACTGATTATTCATTGACGCAGATTTACTACGATCGGGTCGAGCGCAATTCATTGGCCATCAAGCAGGGACAGATGACTGAAGCATGGTTTATCAAGCCCTACCAGAAGGTTTTGGAGCAATGGTCGGCCAGCTTCGGGACTGGTCCTGTCAATCCTGCGTGTGCAGCTTGATAGCGGTATGAATTACCAGTTTTGAAAAGAGTGGCAATCATGCGTCCCCTCCAAGTTGTGGCCGTTTCTGGTGGTCAACAACACTGCTCTAAGTCCACACTGCTGGCGTTACACCTCATGCAATTGATCGGTGAGCAGATTCTGTGTGAAACCCAGCTCATCACCATTGGGCCGCTGACCCAACAATTGGCCCAAAGCACACGCCGTGAACAACTCTCTGCTTGTGTGCAGCAGGCACTAGGGGCCGTGGAGCAAGCCGACTTGTTGGTAGTGGCTACGCCCGTGTTTCGTGGCTCGTATACCGGCATGTTTAAGCATTTTTTTGACTTGGTGCACCAAGACGCTTTGGTGGACAAGCCCATTTTGCTGGCGGCTACAGGCGGTAGCCAACGCCATGCTTTGGTGATTGACCATCAGTTACGTCCCTTGTTCAACTTTTTCCAATCGCGCACTTTGCCCTTGGGGGTCTATGCCACAGACAGCGATTTCTCAGGTACCAGCCTGACCGATACCGCATTGCTGGAGCGTGCCCATCTGGCGGTTGCCCGTGCACTGCCATTGATAGCCCTGACACGACAGGCAGAGGTTAGGTCTGTAGCTGCAGTGCAAACCGTTTAAAGCAAGTCACGTCCCACAGTTCCTATTTTTGAAAGATTCCTTGTATGTTGGAAACCTCTATCGCAGGCAGTTTGCCCAAACCGGAATGGCTGGCAGAAACCAAAAAGCTATGGCCCCAATGGAAGGCAGAGGGCGATGCGCTGCGTCAAGCCAAGGCCGATGCCACGCTGTTGTGGATCAAAGCCCAGGAAGATGCGGGCCTCGACATCATTTGCGATGGCGAGCAAGCGCGTCAGCACTTTGTGCACGGATTTTTGGAGCAGGTCGAGGGTATTGACTTTGAGAACAAGGTCAAGATGGGCATTCGCAACAACCGCTATGACGCCATGGTGCCGCAAGTGTTTGCACCCCTGCGCCTCAAAGGGCGCGTGCATGCTTTTGAAGCGCAACTGGCACGCGCACATACCAAAAAGAAGCTCAAGTTCACCTTGCCTGGACCGATGACCATCATCGACACGCTGGCGGACAATTACTACGGCGACAAGGTCAAGTTGGCGTTCGCTTTTGCAGAATTGCTCAACCAAGAAGCATTGGCACTGCAGGCTGACGGGGTGGACATCATTCAGTTCGATGAGCCCGCCTTCAATGTCTACATGAAAGACGCAGCAGACTGGGGCGTGCAAGCGCTAGAGCGTGCGGCCCAAGGTTTGACCTGCACCACTGCTGTACACATTTGCTATGGCTACGGCATCAAGGCCAATACCGATTGGAAGCGCACGCTCGGTGAAGAATGGCGACAGTACGAAGACGTATTCCCTGCACTGGCACGCAGCAGTATTGACCAAGTGAGTCTGGAATGCATCAACTCTCATGTGTCACCGGAGTTGATGAAGCTATTGGTCGGCAAAGACGTGTTGGTGGGTGTGATTGACGTGGCCAGCGACGTGGTTGAATCCCCCGAAGAAGTGGCCGACACCATCGCCAAGGCACTGGAGTTTGTGCCCAAAGAGCGATTGTTCCCATGTACCAATTGCGGCATGGCACCTATGGGCCGCAATGTGGCATGGCGCAAGCTGGAGGCACTGGCCGCAGGCACTCAGCTTGCCAAGGAGCGGATGACGGCAGCGTGAGCCGCAATTGCCATAAGCATTTACTGTAGCTAGACAGTTATGTACATGTGATAAAAGTCTGCCATCACCAAACAGCCAACGTGTTGAAGTTGGCTGTTTTTCATTGATGGTGGTGAGCTATCTACAAAACTCTGATCGATTCATCTTGCTTCCCACTACTGGGGGGATGTCATTTGAAGACAAAAAATCCCTTACATCCGCCGTTACATTGAGAAGAAAAACAAAACCCCGCTATGTAAAACATAGCGGGGTTTCTTTATTTCATTGGTGCCGGAGACATGAATCGAACACGCGACCTTCTCATTACGAATGAGCTGCTCTACCGACTGAGCTACACCGGCTACACCGCAAAATTATAGCGAATTTTGATCGGCTTCGAGGTGATAGCGGGTCACGCGTTCCACTTCGTTCTTGGCGCCCAGCACCACGCTGACGCGCTGGTGCAGTTCGGTGGGTTGAATGTCCAAAATGCGTTCGCGGCCATTGGTCGCAGCGCCGCCTGCTTGTTCAATCAGCCAGCTCATGGGGTTGGCTTCGTACATCAGGCGCAACTTGCCGGGCTTGTGGGGCTCGCGCTTGTCCCAGGGGTACATGAAGATGCCGCCGCGGCACAGGATACGGTGCACATCTGCCACCATCGCTGCCACCCAGCGCATGTTGAAGTTCTTGCCGCGAGGGCCTTCTTCGCCAGCCAGGCATTCGTCGATGTAGCGCTTCACTGGAGTATCCCAGTGGCGCATGTTGGACATGTTGATGGCAAATTCCTTGGTGTCTTCAGGAATCTTGACGTTTTCTTCAATCAGGATGAAGGAGCCTTGCTCGCGGTCCAGGGTGAACATGGCCACGCCATCACCCACGGTCAGCACCAGTGTGGTCTGAGGGCCGTAGATGCAGTAACCTGCTGCCACCTGGTGAGTGCCAGGTTGCAAAAAGTCATCTGTGTGCACACCGGGGTGTCCTTCAGGCTTTTTGAGCACGCTGAAGATGGTGCCAATCGACATGTTGATGTCGATGTTCGAGGAACCATCGAGCGGGTCGAACATCAGCAAATATTCGCCTTGGGGGTAGCGGTTGGGCACCACGTAGATGCCTTCCATTTCCTCAGAAGCCATGGCAGCCAAGTGGCCGCCCCATTCGTTGGCTTCGATCAGGGTTTCGTTGGCGATGATGTCCAGCTTTTTTTGCACTTCGCCTTGGACGTTTTCGCTGCCAGCGGTGCCCATGACATCGCCCAGCTCACCCTTGTTTACGGCAAAGCTGATGCGCTTGCAGGCGCGGGCCACCACTTCCAGCAGCAGTCGCAGCTGGGGAGGAATGCGGCCATCCAAGCGTTGTTGTTCGACCAGATAGCGGGTCAGGCTGACACGACGTGTCATGGGGTCTCCTTCAGGTAGGAAGCTATAAAAATGAAATGAGAGCACTCAGACCTTAGGTAGCAAGGGCTGAGTGCAAATTTGGCTCAATTTCCGAGCGCGCGGTTCACGACTTCACGGACATCGTTGCTCAAGTCTGGCTTGGCGGCGATGCGGGCAATGGCTTCACGGGCAGCTGTGCGGTAGGGCTCGGCCAGTTTGGTCCAGCGGTCCAGCGCGCGGGCAAGACGTGCGGCAACCTGGGGGTTGATGGCATCCAGCTCCAACACACGGTCACTCCAGAAGACATAACCTGCGGCATCTGCACGGTGGAAGGCGCCTGGGTTATTGCTGCAATAGCTAAAGATCAGGCTGCGGGCGCGGTTGGGGTTTTTAAGGCTGAAGTCAGCGTGCTTCATCAGCTGTTTGACCGCAGGCAGGACATTGCCGCCACGATCGCAGGTACCCGCTTGCAGGCTAAACCATTTGTCAATGACCAGCGGCTCGTGCTTGAACAGTGCGTGGAAGCGCTCCAACGCAGGCTTGGCCAATACAGCGTTGCTGTGCACCAAGGCGGACAGCGCGTTAAAGCGATCGGTCATATTGCCAGCATCTTTGAAGCGCTGGTAGGCCTTGCCGGGCCAGATAGCATCATCAGAAGTTTGTGCTGCCAAGCACAGCATGAGCAGTGCTGTGCCGGTGATTGCACGGCGACCAGTAGAGACAGGATCGGGGCGGTACGCACCTGTGTCATGGTGGGTTTCAAAAGCCCATGCCCAGTCTTCCTGCAACGCGGTGGCCAGCTGCAAACGCATGGATTCACGCACCGCGTGGATGCGCTGCGGATCGACTACCTCCAACTGCTCAGCCATATAGGTTTCGGAGGGCAGTGCCAACACCAAATCTTTGTAGGCAGCATCCAGCGTGGGATGGCGCAACACATCGCGCAAGGCGCTGACAAATGCATCAGGCAATACGCCGGAGGGAACAGCTTGCTCCGACTGGATCGCTTGCAATGCATAGCGCAATGCCAGGCGCTGGGCAGCTTCCCAGCGGTTGAAGCTGTCGCTGTCGTGCGCCAGTTGGATCAGCAACTCGGCATCACTGAAGGCGTAGTCCAGCACCACAGGGGCGCTGAAGCCGCGCAGCAAAGAAGGCACGGGAGTTTGGGCGACGTTGGTAAATACCCAAGATTGCTCTATCTCAGTCAACACCAAAGTGGTGCTCAGGCTGGAAGCATCGGAGCCTTCAAGCTGCAAGGGCAGGGCAGAGCCGTCTTGGCCCAGCAATCCCATTTCGACTGGGATGACAAAAGGCTGAGCAGCAGCTTGTCCAGCCACTGGTGCGCAGGTTTGTGACAGGGTGAGTGTGTAGGTGCGAGCGTGCTCGTCGTAGTGGCCTTGGGCTTTGACCACAGGTGTGCCAGCCTGGCTGTACCAGCGCTTGAACTGCTGCAGGTGCTGTGCCAGAGGGGAGGTGGGGTTGGCGTCTGCAATGGCTTGTACAAAGTCATCGCAAGTCACAGCCTGACCGTCGTGGCGCTCAAAGTACAGCTTCATACCCTGGGCAAAGCCTTCACGACCAACCAGGTTGTGCTGCATGCGCACCACTTCGGCACCCTTCTCGTAGATCGTGACGGTGTAGAAGTTGTTGATCTCGATGTAGCTGTCCGGACGCACAGGGTGCGCCATAGGACCGGCATCTTCAGGGAACTGCACAGTGCGCAGCACACGCACGTCTTCGATGCGTTTGACAGCACGGGCTGACGGCATGCCCGCCATGTCCATGCTGAACTCTTGGTCGCGGAAGACCGTCAGGCCTTCTTTGAGGCTCAGCTGGAACCAGTCACGGCAGGTGATGCGGTTACCTGTCCAGTTGTGGAAGTATTCGTGGCCGACCACACTCTCGACGTTGGCAAAGTCCACATCGGTCGCTGTGGATTGGCTGGCCAGCACGTACTTGGTGTTGAAGATGTTCAAGCCCTTGTTTTCCATGGCGCCCATGTTGAAGTCGCTGGTGGCGACAATCATGAAACGATCCAAATCCAAGCTCAGGCCAAAGCGCGCTTCGTCCCATGCCACGGAGTGCATGAGCGAGTTCATTGCGTGCTCGGTTTTTTCCAGATCGCCGGGGCGTACAAACACCTGCAACAGGTGTTCCTTGCCAGCACGGCTCTTGATCTTTTGCTCGCGCGCAACGAGCTTGCCTGCAACCAGCGCAAACAAGTAGCTGGGCTTTTTGTGGGGATCAACCCACTTGGCGAAGTGGCGTCCATCTTCCAGGTCGCCAGCGTCCACCAAATTGCCGTTGGACAGCAGCACCGGATAGTCGTCTTTGCTAGCGCGCAATGTCACGGTGTACATGGCCATGACATCGGGGCGGTCCAGAAAATACGTGATGCGACGGAAACCTTCGGCTTCACACTGCGTAAAGAACGTGCCCTCGCTCACATACAAGCCCATGAGCTTGGTGTTTTTGGCAGGGGCACAGGTGGTGAAGATCTCCAGCTCTACGGCGTCTTCGCCTTCCGGAAGGTTTTCCAGCACCAGCTGGTTGTCTTCCATCTTGAACGAAGTGCCCGCACCATTGACCAACACGCGTGCCAGATTGAGCTCGTCACCATCCAGACGCAGGGCTTGCGCCGGGACGTCAGGATTGCGGCGAATGCGCATCTTGTTGAGCACACGGGTCTTGGCCGGATCCAGGTCAAATGTCAGATCGACAGTTTCAATCCACCAGGCCGGAGCCTGGTAATCGGCGCGGTAAACCGCAGTAGCTTGTCCTTCACGCAGCATGAATGCGTCCCCTTATAGGCCTTGCTTGAGCGAGGCTTCGATGAATACGTCCAGATCGCCGTCCAGCACCTTTTGGGTGGCTGAGACTTCAACATTGGTGCGCAAATCCTTGATGCGACTGGAGTCCAGTACATAGGAACGGATCTGGTGACCCCAACCCACATCGGTTTTGGTGTCTTCCAGCTTTTGCTGCTCTTCCTGGCGCTTACGCATTTCATAGTCGTACAAGCGCGAGCGCAGACGCTGCCAAGCCACATCGCGGTTGCTGTGCTGTGAGCGGCCATCCTGGCACTGCACCACGATTCCGGTGGGAATGTGGGTCAGACGCACGGCAGAGTCCGTCTTGTTGATGTGCTGGCCGCCCGCACCCGAGGCGCGATAAGTATCGGTGCGCACGTCGGCGGGATTGATGTTGATTTCAATCGAATCATCAATCTCGGGATACACGAACAGCGAAGAGAAGCTGGTGTGACGACCGCCGGAAGAGTCAAACGGCGACTTGCGCACCAGGCGGTGCACGCCGGTTTCGGTGCGCAGCAAACCGAAGGCATATTCGCCTTCGATCTTGATCGTCGCGCTCTTGATGCCAGCGACATCGCCCGGGGTTTCTTCTTCCACGGTGGCCTTGAAACCCTTGCGCTCGGCGTACTTCAAATACTGGCGCAGCAGCATGCTGGCCCAGTCACAAGCTTCCGTACCACCGGCACCGGCCTGGATGTCGATAAAGCAGTTCAAAGGATCCGCCTCATTGCGGAACATGCGGCGGAACTCCAAGTCTTCGATCAGAGGACGCAGCTTGGTGGCTTCTTCTTCGATGGTTTCCAGGCCAGCATCATCGCCTTCTTCCTTGCTCATTTCGAACAGCTCGGCGTTATCGGCCAGCTCGGACGTGAGTTTTTGCAAGGTTAGGACCACGGAGTCCAGCGACTTCTTTTCTTTGCCCAGCTCTTGGGCTTTTTTCGGATCGTTCCAGACGTTAGGGTCTTCTAAGGAAGCATTGACAGTGCGCAGACGTTCGTACTTGGCATCGTAGTCAAAGATACCTCCGTAGCTCTTCTGTCCGAGTGGACAGATCAGCAAGAGTGGCTTCGATTTGGTTGATGCGTTCGGCTTCCATGAATATTCCTTGTCAGTGTCTGGTGCCGCGAGCAGGCGCAGGTGTCATGCAAGTAGACCTTGAGCGCGCATCGCGGGAATCCTCGATTTTCGCATGTACGGGCTGTATATGTCGCAATGCCATGGAAGCTCGCAGTTTTTCTTTGTCAATCGCTAGGAGATTGCGAGGGCACTGCGTTCAAGCTTGCTGGTGTTCGCGAATGCTTTGCGCCAACAAGGCAATGGAGCGTGGGGCGCAGCCTTCCGCATCATTGCTGATCGTGACAAAGGCCGGATAGCCTCGGCCAGTAATGCCCGTGATGACGCGTGCCAGTTCTTGGCGCGTGTGTGGGTCGGGTGAGCGGATCTCAGAAAAAGGCTGGTGCTTTTCTTGGGCTTGGGGATAACCGTAGGGGCCAAAGCAATGGTTGAGATTCCAGCGGCAGACCAAAGGCGAGGGCCAAAACTTTTTCAGAAAATCAATTTGTCTTGCAATAGGCGGCATCTTGCCGTGCAAGCCCATGCAAAACGTTGCTCCAGTACTTCGCAGGCTATGCACCAAATCATCGGCCAGAAGCTCTGGGTCCCGCACTTCCACAGCGACGATGACCTGTGGGTTGTGTTGCAAACAATCACGCGTGGCCGTCAGCATCTTAGATAATTTGTTCAGTACTTGCGCCCGGTGGCACAGCGCCTCGCCAGACATGGGGCTGAGCTGAAACACCAAGACGCCCAATTTCTCGCCCAACCCTTGCAAACACGGCAGCACGAAACTGTTGACGGCCAATTCCGCATCCATAAACGCTGGGTTGTGTACATGTCCCATGCCATGTTCATCGCGCACCATTACGTCAGTAACGAGGTTGGGGCACTTCACCATGAACCGAAAGTCTTCCGGCACCTGAGCCGCCATCTGTGCATAACTCTCTGCACCCAGTGGTCGCCAGAAGGTACGGTCAACGCACACCGTGCGCATCAAAGGGTGTGCCGACAGCGCGACCAAGCCTTTGCGTGAGAGCACGGAAGCATCGTAGTCACCATCCCAGACTAATCCTTTCCAGCCTGGATAGGACCAGGTAGACACTCCCATGCGCAAACCGCTGGGCATGTGTGTGGCCAGGCGCAGCAAGTCTTCAGACGCAGGGACTGGCATTACCCCTGTCGTGGGTGTTTTACGAGCTGCTACGCGCGCCGCAGGAGCAGGGGTGGGTGGAGCGCCAAATAAGTCCTCTTGCATGAGGGCTCAGTGTGGGCGAAGAGCTAGACACGGTGAGTAGGAGAGCAGGAAAACCCGCCCAGGCTGGTGGTGCATTGCACGGCAATCTCAAGCCATAAGCTTGTTGAGTCCCAAAGAAGCTGCACAACCCCCAGGCGCGGGAGGAATTCAGGTGCGCACTTCAAAATAGCAAGCTTCTTCACCACCGAGTCCCTGCATACCGGCTTCGGCCGCAGCGCGCGAGGCTTTCATCCAGCGTTTGTACGCAGCCATGGCTTCTTCAGTGATTTCTTCTGCGGGGGCGTCCTGCAGGCTTTCCAGAAGACGCAGTGTGGGGGCGACTTGATCGTCGCCTCCGAGTTGTCGAGCCAAAGCCTTGGCATAGCGTGCTTCAGCACGTGCGCGCTCTTTGTCAGGCAGGCCGGGGAAATCGCACAAAGTGACAGTGAAAGCGGGAATGTCCTGAGTTTCAGCGATCGCGTACATGGATGTGTATATAAAAACAGTAACTGTGTAAATATACAGCTTCCGTAGGGCGCTTTCAACAAAATCTATGTACCTCACGAGCCTCGCCAATACACGTCCACCAAGGGTGGGGCGCTATGCTTGATCTCTTTGTTTGTGTGAAAGCTTGTATGTTGAGTTTCGGTAAGCATTCCATCCCCTTCGTAGATCTGCTGGGCTTTACGCTGCATGCCATGGAAGATGGTGCGTCGGAGCTGCGCTTTGATGCCCAGCCTGCACATTTGAATAGTTTTGGTGTCGTACATGGCGGTGCCAGCATGACCTTGATGGACGTCACCATGGCCATGGCTGCACGCAGTCTGGTCGCAGAGGATGTGGGCTGCGTGACAATTGAGATGAAAACCAGTTTCATGCGCCCAGCACGGGGCAATTTGGTGGCCCAAGGCAAGGTATTGCACCGCACGAAGAACATGGCGTATTGCGAAGCGCGCGTGTTCGATGCGCAAGGCCAGTTGTGTACGCACGCGACCGGCACTTTCAAATATGTGCCCCGGATGCAGCCCACAGATTAAGCGCTGGGTTTGCAAGCATGGGGCTTTGCGGTGCTCAGCTGCTCAGTGATGGTGGCATATGCTTTGCTTGCTGGATCGTTGCGCCGTGGATAGATGCTTAAACCGCCATGAGCTTGCCTGCTACTAGGGCTAATACGTTGGGTTGACTAGCAACGCCTGCGCAAGAGCTTGGCTGTGTTGGGCGCATGTTTGCTACGATTTTGCTTTTGCCGGCCCGGCTTTACATAAGCGCAACATTCCGCGTTCAGAATGGCGCAGTTCCCGAAAATAATTACCTTCTCTCATGACTTCACATCTCGCCTCTGCCAGAAACTCGGTGCCACTGGAGTGCGCTGCTGCGCCAGCCTTTGCCTTGCACAAGCCTCGTGGAGGGTGGGCTGCGCTGGTTTTGTCCGGGCTTGTACTTGCGGGATGCAGCAAAGTGCCTGAGAACGTAACGGCGGCACCTTCGCCTGCCAAAGTCGGGGTGGTGGTTTTGCAAAAGCAAAGCCAAACGCTGGACACCACTTTGCCGGGACGCACCCAGGCATTTTTGAGTGCAGAGATTCGCCCGCAAGTCTCTGGCATTGTGCAAAAGCGCTTGTTTACCGAAGGTGCACTGGTCAAGCAAGGTCAACCCCTTTATCAGTTAGATGCAGCCAGCCTGCGCGCTGCCGAAAGCAGTGCCAAAGCCGCACTGGCCAAGGCGGAGGCGGTGCAAAAGACGCAGGAAGCCAATGCACGCCGCAACGCTGAACTGGTCAAAATCACCGCCATTAGTCAGCAGGCATACGAAGAGAGCTTGGCGGCTGCACAGCAGGCGAGAGCGGACGTGGCCGTTGCCCGGGCTAATTTGGAAAATGCCCGTATCAACCTGAAGTACAGCCGCATTGAGGCCCCCATCAGCGGTCGTATCAGCATTTCTAACGTGACCCCTGGAGCCTTGGTCACAGCCAACCAGGCGACACCCATGACGTCCATTGTACAGATGGACCCCATGTACGTTGACTTCACACAATCGTCCTCAGAGTTGCTGCAGTTGCGCCAAGATTGGGCATCTGGGCGTTATCAAAAGGTCGATGGGGAGAAGATGGCGGTGCGTATCCGCCTAGAAGATGGCAGCGAATACCCCCATCCCGCAGAGCTGCAGTTTTCGGGCTTGATCGTCAATGCCACCATGGGCACGGTCACTTTGCGTGCCGTGGTGCCTAACCCAGAAGGCACTTTGATGCCCGGCATGTATGTGCAGGCGCAGTTGCCCACCGGCTTGGCACCGGAAGCCATTTTGGTTCCGCAGCAGTCCGTCACCCGTGACTTGACAGGCCGTGCCAGCGTGTTGGTGGTAGATGCACAAAACAAGGTGGAAAAGCGCACGGTGGAACTGAATCGTGCTTTGGGCGCTTACTGGTTGCTTGAAAAAGGTCTAGAGGCTGGTGAGCGTGTGGTGGTGGATGGCTTTCAGCGCATCAAACCTGGTGATGTGGCAGAGCCAGTGGAAGTGGATCTGAACGCGAAAAAGGGGCCGAAGGCCGTAGATCCTCAAGCGGCCGCTGCCAGTTTGCGTGCAGCAACGGCTCCCCAATAAACGAGCAGATTCCATCCCATGGCGCAGTTCTTTATCAATCGACCCATTTTTGCGTGGGTCATCTCCATCGTCATCATGCTGGCGGGGGCGTTGTCCATTTTTACGCTGCCGCTGGAGCAATATCCCAACATTGCACCTCCGCGTGTGACCATTAGCGCGCAGTACACCGGTGCATCGGCGGAAACCGTCGAAAACTCGGTCACCCAAATCATTGAGCAGCAACTCAAGGGCATCGACAACATGCTCTATATGAGTTCGACCTCAGATGCCTCAGGCCGATCGCGCACCACCTTGACCTTTGCACCCGGCACCAATATTGACGTGGCACAGGTGCAAGTGCAAAACAAGTTGCAAGCCGCCATGAATCGCTTGCCTGAAGCAGTCAAGAGCCGCGGTGTTTTTGTGAATAAGGGTGGTCAGGACTTTTTGGTCACCTACAGCTTCTATTCCACCGACCCCAGCATGACGCAGGTGGATATTGGCGACTACCTCAACTCCAACTTGGTGGATGTGATCGGCCGTATTGACGGCGTGGGCGATGTCAACGTGTTCGGCACCAATTACGCCATGCGTATCTGGATGGATCCGGCATTGATGCAAAAGTATGCACTGATGCCTTCTGACCTGATCAGTGCCTTGAATGCGCAAAACGCACAGGTGTCTGCCGGTCAGCTGGGTGCTTTGCCTGCCGTGGACAACCAGCAAATCAATGCCACCATCACGGCACGCACCAAACTGCAGACGGTAGAAGAGTTTGCCAACATCGTGCTCAAAGCCGCACCTGATGGTTCGGTTGTGACCATCCAGGACGTGGCGCGTGTGGAGCTCGGGGCGGACAACCTCACCGTCAAGGCCAAGCTCAATGGCATGGCCGGTGCAGGTATGGGCATTGTGCTGGCCGATGGTGCCAATGCCATGGATGTCTCCGATGCAGTCAATGCCAAGCTGGCGGAGCTCAAGCCTTTCTTTCCCAACGAGATCGACTACTTTGTCAGCTCAGACTCCACGCCCTTCGTGCGCGCCTCTATCAATGAGGTGGTGAAGGCGCTGGGCGAGGCCATGGTGCTGGTGGTGATTGTCATCTTCATCTTCTTGCAAAACCTGCGCGCCACGCTGATTCCCGCCATTGCCGTGCCAGTGGTGCTGCTCGGCACATTTGGCGTGCTGTCGGCAGCAGGTTTTTCGATCAATACCTTGACCATGTTTGCCATGGTCTTGGCCATTGGTTTGCTGGTGGATGACGCGATTGTGGTGGTCGAAAACGTTGAGCGTGTGATGCACGAAACGGGCCTGCCAGCTAAAGAGGCCACGCGCCAGTCGATGAGGGAAATCACGCCTGCGTTGATTGGTATTGGGGTGACCTTGTCGGCCGTGTTTGTGCCGATGGCCTTTTTCGGCGGCTCTACCGGTGTGATTTATCGCCAGTTCTCGATCACCATTGTCTCGGCCATGGCGTTTTCGGTGTTTGTGGCGCTGACCTTGACGCCTGCCTTGTGCGCCACCATTTTGAAGCCGCCTTCCAACCATGGCCGCGAGGCACAGGTGCGCCGTGGTTTGCTGGGCATCAACGACCGTTTCTTCCGCTGGTTCAATCGCAACTTCGATGCCACTGCTGTGCGTTACCAAAACGGCGTGCGCTGGGGCTTGCAACGGGCCAAACGGATGATGCTGATTTTCCTTGTCATCTTGGCCGCGGTGTGGCTGTTGCTCAATCGCTTGCCTACATCGTTTTTGCCGGATGAGGACCAGGGCTTTGTGAGTGTCAACGTCAACTTGCCTGCGGGTGCGGCCGATGCACGTTTGCAAGAAGTGCTGGACGAGGTGCGGGTGTATTTTGAAAACCAGCCCGACGTGATCAGCTTTAACCAGGTTTCAGGTTTGAGCGGCGATCAAAGCTCGGCACGGGGTTTTGTGCGCCTCAAACCTTGGGAGCAGCGTCCCTTGCCTTCGCAGACAGCGGCAGCGATTGCGCACAAAGCCACACAAGATTTGGCAGACATCCGCGATGCACGCATTTTTGTGATGCAACCACCCGCGGTGCGCGGACTGGGTTCCAACGCTGGATTTAACTTCATGCTCAAGGACTTGAATGGCCTGGGTCACGATGCCTTGCTGGCTGCCAAAGACAAGTTCTTGGCTGATGCCCGCAAGCGTTCTGAGTTGACCAGCGTGCGTTCGACCAATTTGGACGATGCGACTGAGTTGCGCCTCGATATTGATGATCGCAAGGCAGCTGCCTTGAACCTGTCGTACAGCGACATCAACAGTGTGCTGTCCAGCGCCATGGGCGGCTCCTACGTGAACGACTTCTTGAACAACGGCCGTGTGAAGCGCGTGTACATCCAAGGCGATGCACCACACCGCATGCTGCCGCAAGACATTGCCAAATGGAGTGTGCGCAATAAGAACGGCGAGATGGTGCCCTTTAGCGCCTTCTCTACGACGTACTGGGCGTATGGATCGCCGCAGCTGATGCGCTACAACGGCTCTCCAGCCTATGAAATTGTCGGTAATGCAGCGCCTGGCGTGAGTTCGGGCTTGGCCATGTCAGTGGTGGAAGAACTGCTGCAGGACATGCCAGCCGGCATCGGCTACGAATGGACGGGTGCATCGTTGCAAGAGCGGCAATCGGGTGCGCAGGCGCCGCTGCTCTACGCCATTTCCATTTTGTTTGTGTTCTTGTGCTTGGCTGCACTCTACGAAAGCTGGACCGTGCCACTGTCGGTGATGTTGGCCGTGCCGCTGGGCGTGGTGGGCGCCTTGCTGGCCACGTACACCCGTGGCTTGACGAACGACGTGTATTTCCAGGTTGGCTTGCTGACTACGGTGGGTCTGGCGTCGAAGAATGCGATTTTGATTGTGGAGTTTGCCGTGCAATTGCAAGAGCAGGGCAAAGACCTCTTCAAGGCTACGCTGGAGGCCGTGCGCATGCGACTGCGTCCCATCTTGATGACGTCTTTGGCTTTTGGCTTTGGCGTGCTGCCATTGGCACTGGGTACAGGCGCCGGTGCAGGCGGGCGCAATGCGATTGGCACAGCGGTGCTGGGAGGCATGGTCGCCTCGACCGTGTTGGGCCTGTTTATGGTGCCGGTCTTTTTCTTGCTGGTGCGCAGCTGGTTCAAAAGCCGCAGCCGTAACGATGAACCCTCCATGACTTCTTCTGAGAGCGCCGCATGATGGAACTTTGGAACGTGCGGCCTGTGGTGGCCGCTGTAATCGCAGCAGGGTGCTTGTCGGCCTGTAATTTGGCACCGCGCTGGGAATCGCCTGAACTGCCCGTGCCCGCTACGCTGTCTGCAGCAGGTGGTATGCCAGTGGTGGCCACAGAGGAGGCTTTGGCTTTTGCACAAGCGCAATCGCAGTGGATTTCCCAGCCTCAGTTGCGTGAAGTGGTGGCCCTGGCCTTGAGCCACAACCGGGATTTGCGCATTGCCATCGACAACATGGAAAAAGCGCGTGCCCAATATGGCATCACGCGTGCCGATTTGTTGCCCAGCGTGACCGCGCAAGGCCAAGGCACACGCAGCCGTAACAGCGCCGAGTTGAGTAACAACGGCCAGTCCTCGGTGACTGAGCAATTCACGGCCCAACTGGGTTTTGCCAGCTATGAAATCGACTTTTGGGGCCGCATACGCAATTTGAATGAAGCCGCGCTGCAGCAGTTTTTGCAGACGGAAGACAACCAGCGCAGCGTTCAAATCAGCCTGGTCGCAGATGTCAGCAACGCATGGCTCACCCTGGCGGCCGATCTGGCCCGTTTGGAGTTGGCACAAAGCACACTGGCCAGCCGCGAGCAAGCCTTTGCGCTGACGCAGCGCATGTTTGAGATTGGCTCCACATCGGGGCTGGTGTTGGCGCAAAACCGTTCCACGGTGGAGACCGCACGGGCCGATGTCGCGGCCTACACCGCGCAGGCGGCGCGCAGCCGCAATGCGCTGCAGCTCTTGGTTGGAGGCACTGTGGCGACTTCGCTGTTGCCCACGGCCACCACCTTGGCCATCAACACGCCCAATAGTGTGGCGCTGCTGCCTGTGCCTGAGCAGTTGCCTTCAGAAGTGCTGCTGCAGCGCCCGGACGTGCGTGCTGCTGAACACCAATTGCGTGCCATGAATGCCAACATCGGTGCAGCCCGGGCCGCTTTGTTTCCCAACATCACTTTGACCGGCAATGTTGGCAGCGGCAGCCGCGAGCTTGACAATCTGTTCCAAGCGGGTACTGGCACCTGGAGTTTTATGCCGCAAATACGTCTTCCCATTTTTGATGGCGGGCGGCTGCGTGCAGGGGTTGAAGTGGCGCAAGCCAACCAGAAGATTGCGGTGTCTCAGTACGAGAAAGCGGTGCAAACCGCGTTTCGCGAAGTGGCGGATGTGCTGGCCGATCGCCAGCAATGGGGCGAGCGACTGCGTGCCCAGCAGGCCATGGTGGAAGCCACGCAAAAGGCATTTGATTTATCCAATGCCCGGTTTCAAGCAGGCGTAGACAACTACCTGACCGTTTTGGATGCGCAGCGCAGCCTGTATGCCGCGCAGCAGACCTTGCTGAGCCTGCGACTGGCGGAGCAAATCAACCGCGTCACGTTGTGGAAGACCTTGGGCGGCAGCGCGACGCCCGGCGTGGCTGCGCCATAGTCTGCAGCTGATCCAACAAAAAGGCCGCTCTGCGTAGGTAAGCAGAGCGGCCTTTTTTGTTGTGCGCTGAAGCAGCGGTACATGGCAGCGGGTCCACGGTAGTGGCCTTGGCGATGCAATGGCGTTCCACAACGCCGGTAGGTGTTGCTTCCATACAGAAATTGTGCGCCGGATGGCACAAAAAATGCTGCTGCCACTGGGCGAATTGCAGGTTTAATCAGAATAAAAAAATGCCAAATGCATATTTGCAGCAAAATTTTCTGTATGGATAAAATCGATCGAAAAATTCTTGCTGTCTTGCAGCGTAACGCCCGCGCCAGCTTGCAAGACATCGGCCAAGCCGTGGGGTTGAGTCCTTCGCCCTGCTGGACGCGCATCAAACGCATGGAAGAAGAAGGTGTGATCGAGGGCTATACCGTGCGCCTCAATCCCCAGGCACTGGGCTTGAACGACACCGTACTGCTCATGGTCACGCTCAACAGCCACAGCGACAACACTTTGGAAAAGTTCGGCGAGCAGTTGGCGACCATTCCCGAAGTCGTAGAGGCGCATTTGGTCTCTGGTACGTACGATTATTTGCTGCGCGTCATCGTCAAAGACACGCGCGATTACGAGCGTTTGCTGCGCGAAAAGCTCTACAAGATCAAAGGCATACAGCACAGCCAGTCGATGTTTGTGCTGCGCACCCTCAAACGTGCCGAAATGCCGCTGGGCCAGTAGCGGCATAAAAAAACGCCCTGCGTGTGCAGGGCGTTGGCAGATGGACCAATGCAGGCTTAGCGCGCGCCGCTGATGTCCATGTCTTGCAGCTTCACAAAACGGCTGCCTTTGCTGAGCTTATAGCCCCACCAAATCGCCAAAAACAGCGGAATGCCAATGTAGGTGGCGACCACGCCGGTCCAGTCGATGGTGTCAGCCAAGAAGGCTTCGTAGTTTTGGCCCAAGGTGATGATCAGGCACAGCACAAACGCAAAGATGGGGCCAATGGGGAACAAGGCTGCGCGATAGGGCAGTTGCTGGGTATCAAAGCCCTGCGCCACACAGGCACGGCGGAAGCGGTAATGGCTGATGGCAATGCCCAACCAAGCAATGAAGCCGCACATGCCCGAGAGGTTCAGCAGCCAGATGTAGACCGACTCCGGGCTGAACACGTTGGTGAAAAAGCACATCGCGGCAATGGCAGTCGTGGCCAGCAGCGCTATAAAGGGCACGCCATGGCGATTGACGCGGCCAAAGATCTTGGGCGCCATGCCTTGTTGGGCCAAGGCATACAGCATGCGAGTCGACGCATACATGCCCGAGTTACCGGCCGACAGCACCGAGGTCAGCACCACCGCATTCATCACGGCAGCCGCGCCCAGCAGACCTGCGCGTTCAAACACCAAGGTGAATGGGCTGACGCTGATATCACCCAAATCATTGCGCAGCAGCTTGGGATCGGTGTAGGGGATCAGCAGGCCGATGATCAAAATCGCAAACACATAAAACAGCAAGATGCGCCAAAACACCTTGCGCACGGCGCGGGGCACATTTTTGGCGGGGTCTTCCGATTCACCTGCGGCAATGCCGATCAGTTCGGTGCCTTG
>JBJEZV010000057.1:11199-19237 GCA_051887595.1 Comamonas sp. | reverse complement strand
GGTACACCAGCCGCCTTGGCGTGCTTGATGGCTTCCTTGGTCTGGGGCATCACGCCGTCATCAGCTGCACACACCAGAATCACGATGTCAGTGGACTGGGCACCACGGGCACGCATGGCGGTAAACGCCTCGTGGCCGGGAGTGTCCAGGAACGTCACGATGCCGCGAGGCGTCTTCACGTGGTAGGCACCAATGTGCTGCGTAATACCACCGGCTTCGCCCGACGCCACCTTGGTGCGACGGATGTAGTCCAGCAGCGAGGTCTTGCCGTGGTCCACGTGGCCCATCACGGTCACCACAGGTGCGCGTGACAGCAATTCGCCGGTGTACTTGGATGCGTCCTCTTCGCTGAATGCTTCTGGGTCGTCCAGCGCAGCCACCTTGGCGGTGTGGCCCATTTCTTCCACCACGATCATGGCAGTGTCTTGGTCCAGCGGCTGGTTGATGGTGACCATCTGGCCCATCTTCATCAGCACCTTGATCAGCTCGGAAGCCTTCACCGCCATCTTGTGTGCCAACTCGGCCACAGTGATGGTTTCGGGCACGGAAATCTCCAGTGCGCGGAACTCTTGCTGCTGTTGGTGCTGCTGGTGATCGTTACGGTCATTGCCGCGACGGCCACCTCGAGGACCACCACGCCAGTTCGAGCGGCTGTTCACGCCACCCGAGCTGTCGCCACGGGTCTTGATTTCCTTCTTCTTGCCAGGAGCGTCGCTGCTCCAGCTCGAAGACAGCTTGGCCGACTTGACTTCCTTGTCCTTGCCGCTACGGTTCGCAGTAGAAGTACCGGCCTTGTCGTCCTTGGCTGCAGGTGCGCCCTTGGCGTCCTTGGCAGGCGCCTTCTTGGCATCTGCCGCTGGAGCCGCAGCCTTCTTGGGCTCTTCAGGCTTCTTCGCGACCAGCACCTTCTTAGGTGCCGACATCATGGCGCGAATAGCTTCGGCCTCGGCCAGCGCCTTGCGGCGGCGATCTTCCAAGTCCTTGGCACGTGCAGCTTCTTCAGCCGCACGCTGACGGGATTCTTCTTCCGCCTTGGCACGGGCTTCAGCCTGGGCCTTGGCACGGGCTTCAGCAGCAGCGGCTGCTTCAGCTTGGGCTTCCTTTTGCGCTTCCTTGGCTTGACGCTGCTTGGCAGCTTCAGCTTCGGCGTAAGCGCGAGCGCGCTCTTCGGCTTCGCGCTCCTTGCGTTCGCGTTCTTCGCGCTCTTGGCGTTCTTGGGCCAATTCCTGTTCCTGTACTGTAATCATCTCTGCTTGCTTGCGCGCTTCCTCTTCACGGCGAGCCAATTCTTGGGAAGCTTGCGCAGCTTGAGCAGAACGTGCTGCAGCCTCTGCAGCCACTTCGGGGGCATCGTCTCGTTTGATGAAAGTACGCTTTTTGCGCACTTCCACTTGAATGGTGCGGGCCTTGCCAGTGGCATCGGCCTGCTTGATCTCGCTGGTCGACTTCTTCGTCAGCGTGATCTTCTTTTTGCCATCGCCCTCAGAGCCATGGGTGGCTTTGAGGTGCGCCAGCAGTTTTTGCTTGTCCGACTCGGTCAAGGCGTCAGTGCTGGAATTCTTGGCTACACCCGCAGCCTTCAGTTGTTCCAGCAAGGTCTCAGGGGATTTTTTAAGTTCATTAGCGAACTCAGCGACAGTGTTCAAAGACATACTCCGTTCGATCCTCCCTGACCCTTATTCCTGACCGTCCGTGAACCAGTGTTCACGCGCCTTCATGATCAAAGCCTTGGCTTCGTCAGCGGATTGACCGGTCAAATCGGTCAGTTCATCGATGGCCAAATCGGCCAAGTCATCACGAGTCAACACACCACCAGCAGCCAGTTTGGCTACCAGCTCGGGTGTCAGACCTTCCAAGTCACGCAAATCTTGCGAGACTTCGCTGACGCTTTCTTCATGAGCAATTTCCATGGTCAGCAGCGCATCCTTGGCACGGGCACGCAGCTCAGTCACGGTTTCCTCGTCGAAAGCTTCAATCTCCAGCATCTCGGACAGCGGCACATAGGCCACTTCTTCCAAGCTGCTAAAGCCTTCTTCCACCAAGATGGAAGCCAGCTCTTCGTCCACATCCAGCTTTTCAATGAACAGCTTGCGGGCAGAGTCAGTCTCTTCAGCCTGCTTTTGGGCAGACTCCGCAGCGTCCATGATGTTGATCTTCCAGCCTGTCAGCTCAGAAGCCAGACGCACATTCTGTCCACCACGGCCGATGGCGATGGCGAGATTTTCCTCATCCACCACCACATCCATGGCGTGCTTTTCTTCATCCACAACGATGGAAGAGACATTCGCGGGCGCCAAAGCACCAATCACGAATTGTGCTGGATCTTCAGACCACAGCACGATATCCACACGTTCACCAGCCAGTTCGGTGGTCACCGCGTTCACACGGGTGCCACGCACGCCGACGCAAGTGCCGATGGGGTCTACGCGCTTGTCGTGCGAGATCACTGCAATCTTGGCACGGCTGCCAGGGTCACGGGCGCAGCTCTTGATTTCCAGCAAGCCTTGCTCGATTTCGGGCACTTCGTTGCGGAACAGCTCAATCATGAACTCAGGAGCCGAACGCGACAGCACGATAGGAGCGCCACGCAGTGTCAGGTCCACTTCCATGATCATGGCGCGTACGCGGTCACCGCTGCGCAGATTTTCCTTGGGGATCATCTCGCTGCGACGCAGGCGACCTTCCACACGGCCGGATTCGACAATGATGTCGCCCTTGTCCATGCGCTTGACGGTGCCGGTGAAAATCTTCTCGCCACGGGCCATGAACTCGTTGAGCAACATTTCGCGCTCAGCGTCACGGATCTTTTGCAAGATCACTTGCTTGGCAGTCATCGCGCCGATACGGCCGATGGGCAGCGACTCGATCTGTTCTTCGATGAATTCGCCGATCTGAATGCCAGGCACGCGGTCTTCAGCGTCCATCAGCATTTCTTCGGCTTCGGGGTTTTGCAGGCCCGCGTCATCAGGCACCACCACCCAGCGGCGGAAGGTGTCGTATTCACCGCTGTCGCGGTCAATCGCTACGCGAATATCCACTTCGCCTTCGTACAGCTTCTTGGTGGCCTGTGCCAAAGCCAGTTCTACGGCGCCAAACACCACATCGCGTTCTACGTTTTTCTCGCGCGAAATGGCTTCAACCAACATCAACAGTTCGCGGTTCATGCGATGACTCTCCTAATTTCAATCTTTCAAGCAATGGCGCCGGTCTGTGGCACCGCTTCGCTCATCGATGCCTATGTCAAGCAGGCTTTGCGCCCCGCCCCTTAAAGTTCACAACGGGCGCCAAACGCGCCTCGCGCAGCTCGTCCAGCGTAAAACCCATGGCCTGCAAGGGCGCGGGCTCACGCTTTTTGCTCACTTTCTGGCCAGGCTTGCGCGGAGGCTCGTCGCTCCAGACGATCTGCCAGCCACCCGACTCGGCGCGCTCGAGCGTGCCGCGAAATTTTTTGCGATTGGCGTTCACCACCCCACCACCAGCAGCGCCAATGGCTTCCTTGAGCGTAATGTCAATTTCTGCGCCTTCAAAGCGGACAAAATCCAACTCGTTGCGCAAAGGGCGGTCAATTCCGGGCGACGACACTTCCAAACGGGTGTAATCCACTCCGTCGACTTCCAGCGCAAATTGCAGTTGGCGGGTGACCTTTTCACAATCTTCTACGGTCACATAAGCCTCTGGCAACGGATCTACACCCTCTTCAGGCGCCTGCCAAGGCAGGTCGATGGTGATGCGAAGCAGACCACCTGCGGAACGCTCAATCTCCACCAGGTCATAGCCTAGACCCGTTACAGTTTGTTCAACAATTTGCTGTAGTGCCACGTGTTACGTTCAATCCCGGAAGTACAAAAAACCCGATAACCATCCTGCAATTGCTTGCTGGCGGCTTCGAGCTCCAAATGCAAGCGACCAAAAAAAATGGGCGGTGAATACCCGCCCATTTGGTCGTGAATGCCATATTGTATCCGCAATGCGTTCTTCCACAATGTCAAGGCTTTGAAATTCCTAAGACATTCACGTGCTTTGGGCCAACACCCGTTGCCACAGTGCCTGCACTTCCTCAGGTTGTGCTGCAGCCGTGGAAGGCGCTTGCATCAACGATTCCAGCAGCCGCTCCAGCACTTTGATTTGCGGCAACAGTGGGCCAAAAAACAGCGGTTGTGCGCCTTGCCCCAACAACAAACTGGGGAAAGTCTCTACTTCCACCTCGCCCAGCAGTGCTTCTTGATCCTCCACATCGATCCAATCAAATTGGACCTGCGGGAATCGCGACTGCAGCGCTGTGAACTCGGGCTCGTACTGGCGACATACGCCACACCAGGCAGCGCACAAACACAGCACACGCCACTGCGCTGCTGGCGCTTGCTGTGCTTGTGAAGGCACTACGACGCCGTGCTCGGGATTGTTCATTGTGTTCGCTCCTCGCCATCAAGACCACAAGTTTGCGGCCTTGTGCGCATCCTCAACATCTGAAAACTGGTGCAAGTACGACTGCACCAAGCCCTATCCAACCCATCCACCATAAAAAAAGCCCTGGACACCGTCCAAGGCTTGGAGGCTGTGCCTGCAGCAGGCACGGCGCTTCGGAATTAACCCGAGTGAGCGCGCTTGCCAGGGTTCTTCTTGCTGCGTGTATGCGAACCACGCTCCAAGCTCACGCGCTGACCGCGACCTTGGGCCAACAGTGTCACGCCGTTAGGAGCAACAGGACGGGGGGTGCGCTTGCGATCTGCTTCAGTAACGATCTTATTGCCCATGGCAATCTCTCCAATTGAGGTTTGAGTAAACCCTGCATTTTTCCACATTCGCTCCGTTTATTCTTGAGATGGCCCTAAAAACACAAAAAAACCATGCTTGACATCAGGTGCTGAGCGCGGATACAGCCTCCAAACCCCAAATTTTTCGCAAGATCGACAGCATGGCCACATTGGCTGGGTCATGCTCACGGGCATTTGGAAAGATCAGCGACAGCTGTGCCTGCAAACGTGCATGCGGCCACACTAGCAATTCCTGGCGTTCGCTGGCCAGCAAAGCCATATCTTCACGTACCACGGCCAGCCCTACGCCACTGCGAACCAAGCCCGTTGCCAACCCATACTCCTCGCATTCAATAGCGGCATGGGGCGTCAATCCACGCCGGGCAAAGGCCTCATGCATGAGGTGATGAACATGGTGGGCTGCCGGGGCCGTGATCCAAGGCATGGCCGCCAGCGCACGCCAGTCTGCGTGCAGCACTTGATCGCGCCATGCCACAGGCCCCACCACACGGTAATGCAGGCGTTGTAACGTCAGGCCCTGCACATCGGGCGGCACATGTGCACCAATAAAGAATGCGGCATGCAAAACGCCAGCGGCCACCTGCGCGAGTAGTTCCTGCGCCAAGCCACTGCGTGTACGCACTTCCAGTAATGGCATCGCCTGTACAAAGCCAGAGAGCAATGGCCCCAAGCGCAAACCATCGGGCTCGGTCACCGTGCCCAAAATAAATTGGCCGGTGACCTGCCCTTTGAGGGTTTGCGCATGGCCCACCAGTTGTTGCGCAGCGGTGAGTACGGCTTCGGCATCGGACAACAATGCCTCACCCGAGCGTGTCAAGCTGATGCGACCGGGTTTGCGATCAAACAGTGCAACGCCCAGCTCTTCTTCCAGCGACTTGATCTGCGCGGTGATCGCAGGTTGCGTCAGGTGCAGCGCCTCGGCCGTGCGTGTCAAATTACCTAATTTGCCGGCGGTGACAAAGGCCCGCAGCTGATAAATCTCCATAGGCTAGACGGTGCATTCTGCAATGACGGGTTAGAGCAGCACCACGTCAAGCGCAGCCCGAGTTAATGGGCTAGAAAGCGCAACTGCGTGGGTTCGATACCCAACCGCACGTTGGCACCGTGCGGAAACATGGGAACGCCGCAATAGTGCGGTTGATCAGCCATGAGGGCAATCTCGCCAACCCGTACGCGGTAGCGTGCAAACTCACCAAGAAACTCTGCACTCTCCACCACCCCGTCAAGCCAGATACGCGAAGCATCCTGCGGTTCATCGCGCACCGAGATGCTCACTTGGTGGGGGCGAAAGGCCAGCGCCATGTCTCCAGTAGCCAACTTTTCCGCAGTTCTGGGAATCAGCATCTCTCCCAGCCCCGGCACCACAAAACGAATGCATTCGTCTTCGGTGCTGCGCACCTGGCCTTGCAACACATTGGCGGTGCCGACAAAGCCTGCCACGAACTGGTTTTGCGGATAGTCGTACAGCCCGGTCGCCGAGCCCACTTGCTGCAAGATACCTTTGTCGAGCACCGCCATGCGGTCGGCCGTGGTCATGGCCTCTTCTTGGTCGTGCGTGACGAAAATCGTGGTTAAGCCCAGCTTGCGCTGCAGGTTTTTGAGCTCTTCGCGCATTTGCACGCGCAATTGCTTGTCCAGGTTGGACAGAGGCTCATCCAACAGCAGCAGCTTGGGCTCAATCACCACGGTGCGTGCCAGCGCTACGCGCTGCTGTTGACCGCCCGAGAGCTGGCTGGGGCGGCGTTGCGCATAGTCTGACAGTCCCACCAGCTCCAGTGCCTCACCCACCTTGCGCTGGATCGTGGCGCGCGATTCGCGACGTTCGACCAAACCGAAGGCCACGTTGTCCCAGACCGTCATGTGCGGCCACAGCGCATAGCTTTGAAACACCATGCCGATGTTGCGCGCGTGCGGTGGCACGCCCGAGATGTCTTTGCCATCCACCAGCAATTGCCCGCGCTGGTGTTGGTTAAAACCGGCAATCAGTCGCAGCAGTGTGGATTTGCCCGAGCCTGAAGGCCCCAACAAGGCAAAGAACTCCCCGGGCTCCACCTTGAGGTTCACGTCTTTGAGCACTTCGTTGCTGCCGTAGCTCAGGCTGATGTGGCGGCATTCCAGCGAAACTTGATTCAAATGCATGGCTGACTCCTTCAAGCACCCTGAACCGTGGCGCGCGAGCGTTCCACGAAACGGTGCGACAAATAGGTTCCGATCGCGACCACCACCACGGCCAGCACCCCCAGTGCCGCGCCTGGTCCGCGCCCGGAAATACTTTGCATGTACAGGTAAATGCCGTAGCTCATGGGGGCCTGGCTTTGAGCAGAGGCCAGCATGATGGTGGCGGACAGCTCTACGGCCGCTGTGATGAAGCTGGTGACAAAACCGGCCAGAATGCCGCCTGCCATCAGCGGCACCATGACGCGCTGAATCGTGCGCATGCGCGTGGCACCCAGGCTTTGCGCCGCCTCCTCTAAGGAAACGTGCACCTGTTGCAGTGCGGCCATGCACGAACGCAAGGCATACGGCAGCCGCCGCACCGCGTAGGCCAGCATGATGAGCACCCAGGTGGTGACCACCGGTGTGTCGGTAAAGGGGATGTTGACGCCCTTGAACATGCGCAGATAACCAATCGCCAGCACCAAGCCAGGAATGGCCAAAGCCACCGAAGCCAGATAGTCCAGCCACTGGCGCGCGGGCAACTGGGTGCGCAAGATCAGGTATGCGATGGCGGTGCCAATGATCACATCCAAGCCTGCAGCCAACAGGCAATACAGCAGGGTGTTGGAGATCATGTAGCCCGACTCACTGAACACGGTGGCGTAGTGCTCCAAGGTGTAGCTGTCAGGCAGGACGGAGAAGCTCCAGACTTTGCTGAAAGACATCAGCAAAATGCCCAGGTGCGGCGCCAGCGTAACCAGCAGCACGATCACAATCCAGCCATACGCCAACACAGCTTCCCAAGGCGTGAGGCGGCGCTTTTGCAACGAGTTGCCACCCTTTTGCAAGGTGGCGTAGTCCTTGCCTTTCATGACACGCGCAGCCATCCACAGCGCCAAGATCGAAAACACAATCATGATCACGCTGATCACATAGCCCAGCGGATCATCAATGCCCACGGAGGTGATGCGCAAATAAGCCTGCGGCGCCAGCATATTGGTCACACCCATGACCAAGGGCGTGCCCAGGTCGTCAAACACCTTCACAAACACCAGCGCGGCACCAGCCAAGTAGCCGGGCATGGCCAGCGGAAAAATCACGCGGCG
>JBJEZV010000057.1:5589-11099 GCA_051887595.1 Comamonas sp. | reverse complement strand
GGCGCAGGTCATCCGCATTTGCTGCAGTGCTTGTCATGCTGTTCGCTCCCATGGCGGCGTCTTGTTGCACCGCCTTCATTCCCATTGGTGCGGATCACGCAGGCCCGCTCGTGCATGGCGCAGCAGGTGCGTGATCCGATCAGCGCCCTATCAGAGCGCAACGCCTCCAGATTAAGGGCTTACTTGGCTGCAGCGCGAGCTTGGTTGGCCAGTTGCAACGCACGCTCGTAGTTGGTCTTGGCTTTGTTGGCCCACAGCTGCTCCATGCCGGTCAGCTCTTTGGAGACCGCCACGTCACGGCGATTTTTACGGAACAGCTCCAAAAACTCTTCGTTCTTGACGTTGTCTGCACCAACCAGCGGGGTGTAAGCCAAAGAACGGGCCTGCTCCAGCAATTCCTTGCCTTGGGCATTGGGCTTGGCCTTGAGCGCTTTATCTGCCTCGTGGATGGCCTTGGTTGCTGCCTGCAACTCTTTGAGGCGGAAAGTAATCATCTGGTCAAACAAGCTGTTGACCACCATGTAGCGCGACTCAGAGAGCTTGGCATCGAACTGCACCTTGGCACGGCTGGCAACCTCTTGAGGTACAGGATAGCCTTGCGGTGCTTTGAGTTGGTCATAAGGCAGGATCGGCAGTCGGCTGATCTTGGGATCAAACAACAACTGCTGGCCTTCCTTGGACATGGTGAAGGCCATGAACTTCTTGGCTTCTTCAGCGTTTTTGCCACCATCGATCAAAGCGATATTGGCAGGCACCACCGCTGTCATCGTAGGGTAGACAAAATCCACAGGAAAGCCCGAGTACTTGCCCGCCAGACCAAAAAAGTCAATCACGATACCCGCACCGTACTGGCCATTGTTCACACCGTCGGGCACGGCAAAACTGCGGTCGGTCACTGCGGCGGCATTGCCCATCATGCGCAAAATCTGGTTCCAGCCTTTGTCCCACCCCTCGCCTTGCAAGATGGTTTCAATGGTGAGCTGTGTCGTGCCTGAGCGCGAAGGTGAAGAAATCGCCACGTGCCCGAAATACTCGGGCTTGGCCAGGTCGCCCCATTCTTTGGGAGCCGGCAGCTTGTTGGCTGTGAAATAGCGCGTATTCCACATGATCCCGTAACCCGCCAAGGCTTGGCCGTAATACAGCCCATCGGGGTCGTTGAGCGGGTAATTGCCGATCTTTTGCAACGCTGCCTTGTTCAAGGTTTCAGGCGCAGCTGCCAGCAGCTTGTTGCGCGCCAGCACTTCAAAGGCATCGGGGGCTGAAGCCCACATCACATCCGGGCGCTGACCGGCAGGCAGCTCACGCACGTAGGCGATGCTGGCCGTGGTGTTTTTGTTGAGGATTTCGACTTTGATACCGGGGTTGGCTGCTTCAAAAGCCTTTTGGTAGGCGCTGGTCAGCTCTTTGGGGAAAGAGGTCAGCACCGTGACGGTGCCGGCCTGTGCCCAGCCTGCGGCTGTCAGCACTGACGCGATGACACCCAGACGCAACCACCGTTGAGAACGCATAGCTTGGGGCATTTCTTGTCTCCTTATATGAATAGGATGGCGAGCAAGGCAGCTTTCGCTTTTCAAAGCTCAAAATCTGCATTTCCATGCCCGCACCGTGCCATCTCACCAGTTTTGGTGCGGCAAAGCCAATCACAGTTTTTGATGTGGCACATCAGCCGCAGAAGGCGTCGAGTTATCCCCTAATGGTGAACACGTAGGGCTGTGTCACGAGGGTTTCACGCGAAAAAGACAGCATGTGTCAGCGCAGGTACATGGAGGCTATGACACGCTTTACCAAACGCGACCTACAGGGCAGCATGGTGTGCGCTACCAATACTTAGGCTTCATTGCTGTGCCCCGGATGCTTGGCACATGCGCTCTCCCGCGTTTATTGCTACGGAAAACATGCCTATGCCCTTCTTCAACCGCTCCTGCAAGACTGCATCCACATCGGTTTGCCCCCGTTGCGACGCCCAAGACAAGCTGCAAAACACGGTCAATAGCCTCAAGGCAGCGCTGCACCAGCACAGCCACCACGCTCAAGAGCGCTTGCCTCAACTCAAGCAACTGGTGCACCACCGCCCCCAAGTCAGCGCCAGCCATGCGGCGCTGTGCACCATCGGCTTGGCAGCCATTGCCGGCGCTGCCGTGTATGCCAGCCGCAACCCGCGTATTCCGGAGGGCGTGCATCCCGTCGAAGGCTTTGAGTTGAACCGCTACCTGGGCAAATGGTACGAGTTGGCACGCATCGATCACAGCTTTGAAAAAGGCTTGCAGCGCACGCAGGCGGAATACAGCTTGCTGCCCAACGGAGCCGTCCAAGTCATCAACCGGGGGTTTGACCCCAAGCGAGGCGAATGGAAGGTCTCGCACGGCAAAGCCAAACCCACCATCGCACCCGATGTGGCTGCGCTGAAAGTGTCTTTTTTTGGACCTTTTTACAGCGGCTACAACGTTGTGGCACTGGACGATGACTACCAGTGGGCGATGGTGATTGGCTCCAAGCTCGACTATTTTTGGATTCTGTCGCGCAAGCCTTCATTACCTGATGGCGTCGAAGACCGCCTGATGCACCAAGCGCGCCGTATAGGAGTGGACACCCAAAAGGTGCTGTGGGTGCACCAAGATGGCGTCAATCCCACGGGAAGTTATAAATAAAGTGAGCTACTTGCCTTTGAATAACAAGCTTTTCAGATAGTTTTATATTAGAAATGGCTTGATACAAAGGCTAGTAGCTATATAAGCTGCAGTAATCGTAAAAAAACGGCACCTTCGGGTGCCGTTGTCATTTGTATCTTTTCAAGCCTGGTTAATAGCCGAGGATGAGCTGAGAAATGATGCCGGTGGCAATGGCAACCAGCATGTAGTCCGAGCCGTATTGCACCCATTGATAGCCACGGGGCGGTTGCTTAAGGCCATGGTGGCGCCAGTCGTTGACCACATAGTGCGGCGTGCGGTACTGGTAAGGCAAGCGCGTGCCTTTGACCCACTTGTGCTGCGGACCCGCGCCCATGCGCTTTTTCGCTTGGCCCGGAGGCATGCCATGGGGGTGCGCGGGCTTGCCGGGTCGCACTGCTGGAGGAGGTGGTGCCGGATGCTGATATTGGTAGTGCGGGCCACCATGCCCTGGGCGTGGCCCTGGCCCTGCATGGCCCGGTTGCGCCATCGCGCTCAATGACGACGCGCCCAGCACAGCGGCAGCGATTGCGGCGATCCATGGTTGCTTATTCATTTGAAGCCCCCTTGCATGGGTGGTTGTTGATGGACTCGATGCTAGAACCACCATGCAAAGCAAAGCTAAAGCTTTTGTAAAGCATGCGCAAAACGCGCGAAAAGCTTACAGCGCAGCTTGTACTAGCTGGCGCGTATACGGGTGTTGGGGGTGCTGCAGGATTTGGTCAACGTCACCCGCCTCCACCACCTGCCCGGCTTTCATCACCATGACCTCATGGGCCATGGCACGAATCACGTCCATATCGTGCGTGATGAGCAAATAGCTCAAGCCCAATTCGCGCTGCAGGCGCTGCAGCAAGCTGAGCACCTGTTTTTGAATAGTCACATCAAGTGCGGAGGTGGGCTCATCGAGCACCAACACCTTGGGCCGCAAAATCAGCGCACGGGCAATCGCTAGGCGCTGGCGCTGACCACCTGAGAACTCATGGGGATAGCGCTGCAACAGGCCTGGAAACTGCTGCTCGCTCAGGCCCACGCTCATCAGCACATCCAGCACTTGGCTGCGGCGGCCTGTGGCGCTGATGTTTGGCGCATGCACCTGCAGCCCCTCGCCCACGATGTCTTCCACCGTCATGCGCGGCGACAAGGAAGAAAACGGGTCTTGGAACACCACCTGAATTTCTCTGCGCAGTGCCTGATTGGCAGCGGTATTGCGCGTGGCTGGCAACTGCCATGGCTGGCCATTGATGCGCAACTCGCCTTCGCTGGGCAGCAGCCCCAAAATGGCTTGGGCCAGCGTGGACTTGCCCGAGCCCGACTCGCCCACCACGCCCAGCGTCTGCCCTTGGCGCAGGCACAGCGTCGCGCCGTCCACCGCAACAAAACGCCCTTTGCGAAACCAGCCCTGCACGCCCGGCAGCGAAACGGGATAGCTCACCTGCAGCTGCTCGGCCTTGACCACCGCAGGAGCATCTGCCGGTGCAGGTGCCAGTTCACGAGCAGGTTGGCTGTGCAGCAGCTTGTGGGTATAGGGATGGCGTGGGTGTTCAAACAACTGCGCAACCGGCCCTTGCTCCACCAGCACGCCATGCTCCATCACCGCTGCGCGATCGGCAAACTTGCGCACCAAATGCAGATCGTGCGTGATCATCAAAATGGCCATGCCCGTCTGGCGCTGCAAATCGCCCAGCAGCTCCAAAATCTGCTGCCGCAAAGTCACATCCAGCGCGGTGGTTGGCTCATCGGCCAACAGCAGCTGGGGGCGAGAAGCCAGCGCCATGGCAATCATGGCGCGTTGACGCTGCCCGCCGCTGAGCTGGTGCGGGTACGATTTGGCACGCCGTGCAGGCTCGGGAATGCCCGTGGTCGCCAGCAGTTCGACCGCTTGCGCACTGGCCTGCGCAGCGCTCAGCGCAGCTTTGAGCTGCAGCACTTCTGCCACCTGATCGCCCACGGTCATCAAGGGGTTCAGCGCCGTCATGGGCTCCTGGAAAATCATGGCCACATCGCCGCCACGCACCGCGCGCATTTCGCGCTCGGACAGGGCCAGCAAATCCCGCCCTTGCAGCAAGATCTGTCCACTCAAACGCGCATCGCCTGCCAGACGCAGCACGCTCAGCGCCGTCAGGCTCTTGCCCGAGCCTGACTCGCCGACCAGTGCGAGTTTTTCACCCGCATGTACATCCAAACTGATGCCATGCACCACTTGCTTGTCACCAAATTGCACGCACAAATCGCGCACCTGCAACAGCGGGGTGGTTGACGATGCAGCCATTACGCACCCTCCTTGGTCAATGTTTCCATGGCTTTGCGCGGATCCAGCGCATCGCGCAGCGCATCGCCCATAAATGTCAGCAGCAGCAAGGTGACCACCAGCACGCCAAACGTGCTCAGAGATATCCACCATGCATCGATGCTGTTTTTGCCTTGGCTGAGCAACTCGCCCAAACTGGGCGTGCCGGGCGGAACACCCAAGCCCAGAAAGTCCAATGAGGTCAGCGCCAAAATGGCTGCGCTCATGCGAAACGGCAAAAACGTCACCACCGGCGTGAGGCTATTGGGCAAGATGTGCCGCCAGATGATCGCCGCATTGGACACGCCCAAAGCCCGTGCCGCTTTCACATACTCGAGCTGGCGGTTGCGCAAAAACTCGGCCCGCACATAGTCAGACAGCCCCATCCAGCCAAACAGGCTCAGCAGCACCAGCAGCAAGCTGATACTGGGCGCAAATACGGCGCTGAAGATGATGAGCAAGTACAACTCCGGCATGGAGCCCCAGATTTCAATAAAGCGCTGAAACGCCAAGTCGGTCTTACCGCCAAAAAAGCCTTGGATGGCACCCGTCAC
>JBJEZV010000057.1:3431-5489 GCA_051887595.1 Comamonas sp. | reverse complement strand
GGCGTTTCAAAATCGCCGCCAAATACGGTCTCCGGATAGTCTTTGAGCAAGGGCACATAGGTCTGGCCTTCATAGCGCACCAGCAGCGGCTTGTCGTTGCTAATGACTTCAGCGAACAAACACAGCACCACCAGCACCACAAAAATCACCAAGCTATAAAAGCCCAGCTTGTTGCGCCTGAAACGCTGCCAGGCACGCTGGCCCAGCGACAGAGATCGTGTCTGCGAAGCGTGTACTGCCTGCGCAGACGGTGTGTGCATCAAAGCCATAGGATCAGTCAAATTTCACACGCGGATCGACCCAGACATAGCACAGGTCGCTGATGAGCTTGGTCACCAGCCCAATCAAGGTAAATAGATACAGCGAGCCCAGCACCACGGGATAGTCGCGGCGGATCACGCTCTCGTAACTCAGTAGTCCCAGCCCATCGAGCGAGAACAAGGTTTCAATCAAGAGTGAACCGGCAAAAAACGCACCGATGAAGGCGGCCGGGAAGCCGGTGATGATGGGAATGAGCGCATTGCGAAACACATGCTTCCACAGCACCTGCTTTTCTGACAAACCCTTGGCTCTTGCGGTCAGCACGTATTGCTTGCGGATTTCTTCCAAAAACGCATTTTTGGTGAGCATGGCTGTCACGGCAAAACTGCCCGCCACCATGGCCGTCACGGGCAAGGCAATGTGCCACAGGTAATCGACCACCTTGCCCATGGCGCTGAGCTCGTCAAAGTTGGCTGATGTCAGACCTCGCAGCGGAAACCACTGCAATTGACCGCCAAAAATCACCAGCAGCGCCACACCCAGCACAAAGCCCGGAATGGCGTAGCCAATCAAGATCAATAAGGTGGTCACTAAATCGAAGCGAGAGCCCGCGCGAACGGCCTTGGCCACGCCCAGTGGCACAGCAACCAGATAGCTGATCAAAAACGTCCACAGGCCCAAGCTAATGGACACGGGGAGTTTTTCGACAATCAAGCTCCACACAGGTTTGTTCTGAAAAAAACTCGTGCCCAGATCAAAGCGTGCAAACTGACCCAGCATTTGAAAAAAACGCTCGTGCGCGGGCTTATCAAAGCCGTACAAAGCCTTGATTTGCTCAATGCGCTGGGGATCGACCCCTTGCGCACCACGGTAAGCCATACCGCCGCCTTCAGCGCCAGCACCCATACCGGCTTTGGCTTCGGCCAGGTACTGCTCGACTGGGCCGCCGGGCACAAACTGGATCACGACAAAGGTGAGCAACAGCACCCCCAGCAGCGTGGGAATCATCAACAAAATGCGTTGGAGGATATAGGCAAACATGGCTTAATTTTTCTCCTGCGGCGTTGCCGTCTGGGCCGTTGCAGCAGTCAGGGGCGGCATGCGCGCCCACCACGTATCCATTACCCAGCCTTCACCGCTGGAGTACGGCGGGATCACGCCTGAATGCTCCAAACGCCAAGCGTTATAGGCCATGCGGTGGGTGCTGGCCGACCACTGCGGAATCAGGTAGTGGCCATGGGCGATGGCACGCTCTAGGGCATGGCAGGCTGGCAGCAGCTCTTGTTCGCTTGTGGCAGACACCATTTTTTGAATAAAGGTGTCCACTGCCTTGCTTTTCACGCCGGGAAAGTTGCCCGAGTCTTCTTGGTCTGCCGCCGCACTGCCAAACAAGTCTGCAAATTCTTGTCCTGGGTTGTTCGTGCCTTGATAGGCAATGCTGGTGATGTCAAAGTCAAACTTTTGCAAACGCTGCTGATACAGCGCAAAGTCCACGGCGCGGAACTTCAGTTCAATGCCAAGCTTTTGCAAGTTGCGTTGCCAGGGGGCCACCACACGCTGGCCGCTGTCTCCACTGTCCAAATATTCCAGCACCATGGCCTGCCCTTGACTGTTGCGCAGCACGCCGCCTTGCACGGTCCACCCGGCTGCGGCCAGCAAACCCTTGGCTTTGCGCAGGTTGCCCCGCAAGCTGCTGTCGCCATCGGTGCGCGGCGGTGTGGTCATGGGACCAAAGGCTGCAGGCGGGAGCACATCGCCAAAGGGCTGCATCAGCGCCAACTCAGCCTCGCTTGGCAT
>JBJEZV010000057.1:1548-3331 GCA_051887595.1 Comamonas sp. | reverse complement strand
CGCATCATGTCGAACTCACCAGCTTTGAGCGCTTCGAGCTTAGCCGTGTTGTCTTGGTAAATCTTGATGTGGATACGGTCAAAATTGGCGCTGCCTTTGCGCACGGGCAAATCTTTGGCCCAGTAGTTGTCGTCGCGCACATAGGTGATGTCTTTGCCAAAGACCACGGGGCCAATTTTGTAAGCGCCACTGCCAATGGGCATGTCCATCACTACTTCGTTGAACGGTTTACCTGCGCCCCAGTCGCGGCTGAAGATGGGCAAGCCCCCCACGGTCAGCGGCAGCTCGCGGTTCGCGGCTTTGAAGCGAAAGCGCACGGTGCGGTCGTCGAGCACGTCACAGCCTGCGACCTCTGCCAGCATAGTCTTGTAGCCCGGCGATGTATGCGGCCCTACCAAGGTCTCGTAGCTGTGCTTGACGTCTTGGGCCAAGACAGGCTTGCCATCGTGAAAACGCGCTTGTGGGCGGAGTTTGAACGTTACCGACATGCCATCGCTGGCCACGCTGACATCCTCTGCCAGCAGCCCATAGCCTGTTGCTGTTTCGTCCATGCTGCCGGTCAACAAGGTGTCAAACAGCAAGTTGGACAGGTAGGCGGGCGCACTGCCTTTGACGGTGAAGGGGTTGTACTTATCGAACGTAGACACCCGCAAATTACTCACCAAGCGCAGCTCACCACCTTTGGGTGCTTCAGGATTGACGTAATCAAAGTGCGTAAAGCCTTGCGCGTATTTGGGTTGTCCCCATAAAGCGTAAGCGTGGGCAGCCCAAACTGGGATTGCCGTAGTGGCTCCTGCGAGCAAGAAACAAAACTTCCATAGGCGCATGCGACAATTCTGCACCACAGCGGCCCGCCGCCCTGATGTTTTTGCTTCGTGCAAATGCTGCGGCCGGCCTTCACTGCATTTCCTCTAGGAGAAGAACAATGGGTTTTCTGACCGGCAAAAAGCTGCTGATCACTGGCGTACTGTCTAACCGCTCCATCGCTTACGGCATTGCCAAGGCTTGCCATGAGCAAGGTGCCGAACTGGCCTTCAGCTATGTGGGCGAGCGTTTCAAAGACCGCATCACGGAGTTCGCTGCTGAATTCAATTCCACGCTGGTGTTCGATTGCGACGTGGCCGACGATGCACAAATCGAAAAGTTGTTCGCCGACCTGGGCGCTGTCTGGGGCAAGTTTGACGGCTTTGTGCATTCCATCGGTTTTGCGCCACGCGAAGCGATTGCTGGCAACTTCCTGGATGGCCTGTCGCGCGAATCCTTCAAGATTGCCCATGACATTAGCGCTTACAGCTTCCCTGCCATGGCCAAGGCTGCCCTGCCTTACTTGAACGATAAGTCTTCGCTGCTGACCCTGTCGTACCTGGGCGCCCTGCGTTCCATCCCCAACTACAACACCATGGGTCTGGCCAAGGCTTCCTTGGAAGCATCGGTGCGCTACTTAGCAGAGGCTGTGGGCCGTACGGAAGACGGCCGCGCCATTCGCGCCAATGGCATCTCTGCCGGTCCCATCAAAACCTTGGCTGCTTCGGGCATCAAGGACTTTGGCAAGCTGCTGGGCCGCGTTGCCGATGCATCGCCCCTGCGCCGCAACGTGACCATCGAAGACGTGGGCAATGTGGCTGCCTTCTTGCTGTCTGATCTGGCTTCTGGTGTGACCGCCGAGATCACCTATGTGGATGGTGGCTTCAGCCAGACCGCAGGCCTGTCTGCCGATCAAGTCTAAGTATTCTGCTTGCCAGAACCAGCCCGCAGTGCCCATGGCCTGCGGGCTTTTTCTTTG
>JBJEZV010000057.1:0-1448 GCA_051887595.1 Comamonas sp. | reverse complement strand
GAGACCCATGACCTGGATACAGCCCGCAAGCTGCAGCGCACGTGGCTGTTTGTGTTTGCTATCGCCTTGCACAACCTGCCCGAGGGTCTGGCTATTGGCGTAGGCTATGCGAGCAACGGCATTGCAGGCAACGCCTTGGCCACAGGTATCGCCATTCAGGACGTGCCTGAAGGCCTGGTCATTGCCGTGGCGCTATCGGCTGCAGGTTACAGCCGCAAGCTGTCGGTGATTTTGGGCATGCTCAGCGGACTCGTAGAGCCCTTAGGTGCGGTCATTGGCGCGGCCGTGGTCAGTACATCGATCGGAATTTTGCCATGGGGTCTGGGTTTTGCTGCCGGGGCCATGCTATTTGTCATCAGCCATGAAATCATTCCCGAGTCGCACCGCAAAGGCCATGAAACTTTTGCCACCGGCGGGCTGATGCTAGGCTTTGTGCTGATGATGATCATGGACACCGCCTTAGGTTAATACGCATCGGCAAGATGCATCCGTAGTGACATGCACTCGCATTGTCTTGCATGCCTACATGCAACTCAGTGCTCTCGCACAGCACAGGCACGGGCCATTGCGCATGCTTAATCGTTGTGCATCTTTGCAATCTACGCACTGGAGGCTTCCCATGAAACACCCCAAAACCATCTTCTGTGCTGCAGCCGCTGCAGCTGCACTGCTCTCGGGCTGCGCTGGAACCTATCAAGGCGTATCTGCCACCGCAGAGCTGGAGCCACGCTCGGGCAGCCAAGTGCAGGGCAAGATCCATTTCAGCCAGCATGCCAATGGCATTGTCAAAGTGGCAGGGCAAATCAGCGGTTTGCAGCCCAACAGTGCACACGGTTTTCATATCCACGAAAAAGGCGACTGCAGCAGCGCTGATGGCAATTCGGCGGGCCCGCACTTTAATCCCCACAACAGTGCCCATGGTCCAGCCACCAGTACACATAGCCATGTCGGCGATCTGCCCAATCTGCAGGCCAACAACAACGGCATGGCCATCGTGCAGTGGGAGTCTGATCGCCTGCAGCTGACACCTGGCAACGCCAATATTGTGGAGCGCAGCGTCGTGGTGCATGCACAGCCCGATGACCTGCATTCGCAACCTGCAGGCAATGCTGGTGCACGTATCGCCTGCGGCGTGATCAAGCTGCAATAAACCCGCAGCTATCGCAGCCAGCCCTGTGCGCTGAAGCGAGAACATTTCGCGACAAACCTGGCTGGGCGCGCTCCAAACCAGCTCCTGCACGCTATGCTTGTCAAAGCACCGCGCAGGAGACGCCATGTCGCAAGAATCGGAAAAACAGGCCCACCACCCATTTGGAGATGAGATTTACCGGCAGTTCTTTGACAGTTCTGTCGATGAAATGTATCTCCACGATGACCAAGGTCGCCTGCTTGCCGTCAACCAAGCGGCTTGCCGCAATCTGGGCTATTCCTGCGATGAACTGTTGGGC
>JBJEZV010000056.1:13507-19598 GCA_051887595.1 Comamonas sp. | reverse complement strand
CACCAGTCAGCGCCCAGCGCCATCATGCGCGCGATGTCAAACGCCGTAATGACTTTGCCTGCCGCGCCAATTTGCACGCGGTGGCGCAAGTTCACGCCCAGCAGCGTGTTGTGCACCAGCAGCAGCCCTTCTTGCAGCGGCACCCCTACATGGTCGGTAAATTCGACCGGGGCTGCACCCGTGCCACCTTCGGCGCCATCGACCACAATGAAGTCGGGGGTGATGTCGGTCTCCATCATGGCTTTGACCATGGCAAACCATTCCCATGGATGGCCCACGCACAGTTTCAAACCCACAGGTTTGCCACCGGACAGACGCCGCAGCTTGCCCAGAAACTGCATCATCTCGACCGGCGTGCTGAACGCACTGTGGCTCGATGGGCTGATGCAGTCCATGCCAACCGGAATGCCGCGCGCGGCGGCAATCTCGGGCGTGACCTTGGCGCCCAGCAGCATGCCGCCGTGCCCGGGCTTGGCGCCTTGGCTGAGTTTGATCTCAATCATCTTGACCTGCGGGTCGCGTGCGTTGTCGATGAAACGCGCTTCGCTAAAGCTGCCATCGGGGTTGCGGCAGCCAAAATAGCCCGAGGCAATTTGCCAGATCAAATCGCCGCCATGCACCCGGTGGTGCTGGCTGATGGAGCCTTCTCCTGTGTCATGTGCAAAGCCTCCGGTGCGCGCGCCCAAGTTCAGCGCCAGCACCGCGTTGGCCGACAGTGCACCAAAGCTCATGGCCGAAATGTTGAAGACACTGGCGTTATACGGCTGGGTGCAAACCTCTTGGCCGGGCAAAGGCTTGCCGGGCTCGCCACCAATCCAGATGCGGAAGTCTTGGGTGTCGAGCTTGGTGGGCAGCATGGAGTGGTTGACCCATTCGTAGCCGTGGGCCGAAACATCCAACAGCGTGCCGAAGGGACGGCTGTCAGCCTCACCTTTGGAGCGTTGGTAGACCAACGAACGCTGTGCGCGCGAAAAAGGCAGTGCTTCGTGGTCCCCTTCGATGAAGTATTGGCGCATTTCTGGGCGAATGAATTCCAGCAAAAAACGCATGTGGCCGATCACTGGATAGTTGCGCAGGATGGAGTGCCGGGTTTGCTGCAAATCGCGCCAGCCAATCACGCAAAGCGCCAGGCTCACTACAGGTACCAGCCACCACCAGCGGCTCCAAGCAACCGCCGCGATCAATCCCAGCACCACCCCCAGCACGCACAGCACCAGCACGGTGTAGCGCACAGGGAACAAACCCAGTGAACGGTAAGGTCCATGAAGCATGCAGACAACTCCTGTGTAAGCGGCACGGACTTGGCCTGCGGGCTACACTGCCCGGCATCGGCCAAGCAGGTTCAGTGGCCTGCCGTCCTGCCTTCTTGCACACATTGTGCGAATGACGGCGCTTGCGCGATGCAGGATACCGCCGGATTCGCACATGGGCTTGTCGCCCCACCCCCAACGTTGATGGAATACGCCATGGAAAACACCGAAAACACCGCTGTGGAAGCCCACACCGCCCTAACCACAGAGATGCTCGAAGAGCTGGACAACATGCTCGAAGGCATGCGCGAGCGCGCCGAAGAAATTCCGCAGTGGGAGTTCTGCGACGGCTTTTTGACCGCCGTGGTCTGCACACGCCGCGAGATTCCTGCCGCAGAATGGCTGCCCATGTTGCTCGGCGATGGTGAGAGCTTGGAAGTGGCTGATGGCCAGCCTTTGCCCAAGCTCGAAGCCTTCGAAAGCGAAGCCCAACAAGCACGCTTTCTGGAGCTGGCGCAGCTGCGTTTGAGCGAAATTCGCGAGCAGCTCGATGCCGAGATCAAGTCGTTGCAAGACGAAGCGGCTTTCCAGCCTGAAATCATGGACACGCGCGGCGCCTTGCTGATGCTGCCCGAAGCCGAGCGCGCAGAGCTGGACGACGAAGAAGTGCCTTCACTGGCGCAAGTGTGGGCTTTGGGCTTTATGTTCGTGGTGGAAAACTGGGCCGAAGAATGGGCCGCTCCCCGCGACAAGGAAGCGGCCGACATGCTCGACGCGGCCATGGAGTTCATCGTCAACCTGACCGAAGACGATGACGGCACGCCCGAGATGAACTTGTATGACGAAACTGGCCCTGCCTCGACCAGCCAAGATCGTCTGGACGCCTTTGGCGAAGCCATCTGGGCGGTCTACGACCTGCGCCAGCTGTGGCGCAGCATTGGCCCCCGCGTAGAGGCCATCGTCAAGGGCGAGCAGCCCGGCCGCAACGATCCTTGCACCTGCGGCAGCGGCAAGAAGTTCAAGAAGTGCTGCGGCGCCTAAAGCGTTAGTACC
This sequence comes from Comamonas sp., assembly GCA_051887595.1. Taxonomy (GTDB): domain Bacteria; phylum Pseudomonadota; class Gammaproteobacteria; order Burkholderiales; family Burkholderiaceae_C; genus Comamonas. The sequence goes on along the minus strand of JBJEZV010000056.1, from coordinate 17,295 downwards.
GGGCAGCAGAGGTGCTGCCAGAAGGTGAAAACCTTCAATAACAAGAGCTATCAGCCTTTGTGCCTATTGATTTTCAGAGTGTTTTGTATCTGAAAACAAGCAGGATCAAAGGCAGATAGCTCTTTTTTTGTGGCCGTGCGCAGCTGTGCGTAAAGATCTACCATCACGCTCCGGCACATTTGCCGTGTTCTGTTGCCTTGTTTATGCCCTCGCCTTTTCTGACCCGGCTGCGCGCCGAATGGGCGCCCAGCATTCCGCGTGAACTGCTCGCTGGCGCCGTGGCAACCTTCGCCCTGATTCCTGAAGTCATCGCCTTTTCTTTTGTGGCGGGCGTGGATCCTTCGGTCGGCCTGTTTGCCTCGTTTGTGATCAGCATCGTGATTGCCTTTTTTGGCGGTCGCCCAGCCATGGTCTCGGCAGCGGCAGGCTCGGTGGCGCTGGTGGCTGCGCCGTTGGTGGCCTCGCACGGCATTCAGTATTTGTTTGCCGCGGGTTTGCTGGCAGGCGCCATGCAAATCCTCTTTGGGCTGTGCAAGATGGGCATGTTGATGCGCTTTGTCTCCAGCTCAGTGCGCACCGGCTTTGTGAATGCCTTGGCCATCTTGATTTTTGCCGCGCAGCTGCCGCATTTGTACGGCGCCAATATGCCGACGTGGCTGCTGCTGGCCGCAGGCTTGCTCATCATCTATGGCCTGCCTTGGCTGGGTCAGCAGCTGCAGCTCAAAGCACTGACCGCCATTCCTTCGCCGCTGATTTGTGTGGTGGTGTTGACCATCGTCACCGCTTGGATGGGCTTGCCTGTAGCCACAGTGGCTGATTTGGGCAAACTGCCCGATGCCTTGCCGCTGTTCGGCTTGCCTGAAGTGCCTGCTTCGCTGGAGACGCTGCGCATCATTTTGCTGCCCGCGCTGGCCATTGCCATGGTGGGCTTGCTCGAATCGGTGCTGACCGCTGCGGTGGTCGATGAAATGACCAACACCCCCAGCGACAAAAATCGCGAATGCACAGGCTTGGGCTTGGCCAATATGGCCTCCAGCGTGTTCGGTGGCATCGCTGGCTGCGGCATGATCGGTCAGGCCGTGGGCAATGTGAAATACGGCGGCCGTGGGCGTTTGTCGACCTTGTTTGCCGGTGTGTTTTTGCTGATTTTGATGGTGCTGCTCAAAGACTGGGTGTCGCAAGTGCCGGTGATTGCGTTGGTGGCCATCATGGTGATGGTGTCGGCTTCCACTTTCGACTGGAAATCGCTGGGCAATGTGCTGCGCTATCCGCGCCTGTCGAGCGCGGTGATGCTGGTGACGGTGGTCATCACCATCGCCACCCACAATCTTGCAGCGGGCGTCATTGCAGGCGTGTTGTTGTCGGGCGTGTTTTTCACCTTCAAGGTCTCCAACATGCTGCAGGTGCAAGGCGGCATGGACGCTGCGACTGGTGTGCACACATGGCGCGTGTCAGGTCAGGTGTTCTTTGCCTCGGCCGATGCTTTGATTGAGCGCTTTGATGTGCTGTCCGTGGCAGGGCAACGGGTGCGCATCGATGTGAGTCAGGCGCACTTTTGGGACATCACTGCGATTGGTGCGCTGGAAAAGATTCAACAGCGTTTGGAGCAGCACGGCTGCCATGTCGAGCTGGTGGGGCTGGATGCTCAGGGCCAGCGGCTGGTGCAGCGCATGAAGATCTAAGATGCAAGGGGCAGCAACAAAAAAGGGACGCAGATCGCGTCCCTTTTTCACTGGCCCGTTGAGCGTTTTAGCTCAACACATCTTCCGAGAAAATCTTCCACTGGCCTTGCTGCTTGCGCCAGTACTGGCGCACCGTGGGCGTGCTGCCGTTGGCGGTGCTCACGTGCAGGTTGACGATGCGGATTTCACCCGCTTCTTCTTGCCATTGGTAGACCGACATGTCTTGGATCGACAGCTTGGACAAAGCCCCAGCTCTGGACAGGCGGCTGCGGTATTGGTCTAGGTTCGCGGTGTCGGCTGCCGCATCGCCATAGAGCTGCGCGAGCTGTTGCTGGTCACCTTGGCGCCAAGCATTTTTCCACTGCTCGATCTCTTGCATCACCGCCTGCTTTTGGCTGGGCTGGCGTGTCCACTGCGGCGTCACCCAGTCGAGCTTTTCTGCAATCAGCACCGGGGTGCGGCGGTCAATCGATTCCATCAAAAAGCTGATGTCTGGATTGGCCAGCACCACGCAGCCATCACTGGCTTGGGGTACGCGCGCATATTGGTCGGAAGGTACGCCGTGCAGCCAGATCCCACTGCCGGTACGCCCCAGCATGCGGTCCCAATCGTTGGGATAGTTCACGGTCAAGGCGCCCTTGCCATAGAGGTCAGGTAGGCGCTCGCCAGGAATCTGCCGGCCCACAAAATACACACCCAGTGGCGTGCGTTGATCGCCTTCTGCACGCTTTTTCACGCCATTGCGGCCAATGGTGGCGTAGAAGTTGCCAATCAGCTCCAGCCCCTGTGGGCCATGCGAGAACACATACAAGCGCGAGCGGCTGGTATCGACCGCAATCGCATGGCGCACCGAAGGGCTGAGATGCAAGAAGTTGCTGGGCACCATGCCAGGGGGCGGCAAATCGATGGCCGCCATGCGACGGCGCTGCAATTCGCTTTGAATTCCTTGGAAAAACTCAGGCGGTGCAATGCTCTGGTCGGCAACGCCCACATTGCGCTTGCTGGGGGTCGCTTGCGACTGGGCCAAAGCCTGGCCTGCCGGTGTGGCCCCGGTGCGCATGCGCAGCATGTCCGCATACAGCAGCTGCGCCGCGCGGAAGTTGGGCGCATCCAGGGTCAACTCGCGCAGGGCACGAAAAGCGGCGTTGGTTTCGCGGCGCTCAATCTGCGCCAAGATGTCCAGCAGGCGTTTTTCTGCGTCAGCGCGCTCTTGCTGAGCTTGGGCTGTGCTGGCCAGCGTGGCTACCGGCCAGGGCGCCGATGTGATGAGTAAAACGAGAGAAAGCAGGGCACGCGCCGAACCATCGGCAGCGCGCCTGCGCAAGGCATTACACGACATCAACGACCTGTTTCTTCACGAAGGATGCGCCATTTACCGTTTTCGTGGCGCATGTGCAGTGTCTTTCGGGTGGTGGCTTTGTAGCTGCCAGAAGCATAGAACTGGCGAAAATTGGCCTCGGCCTGCTCGCCCTTGACGCGCACCTTCAGGTCGCGCACATCGACGGTAATGGCAGGCTTGCCCACGATGCGCTCTTTGCGCTCGGCTTTCCAGGCTGCCAGATTGCCATTGGGCGCATCAAACTGCGCGCTGTAGGCCGCGTAATAGGCGGACATGTCTTGCTTGGCCCAGGCTCGCGCCCAAGCCATGACCGCGTTTTCAACCTGCTTGGAAACCGTGGCATCAGGAGCGGGTGTTGCAGGGGCAGGCTTGTCAGCCGCTGCTGTGACCGATGCTGCGGTGGTTGCAGGCACGGAAGGCGCAGGCACCACGACAGGCTCTGCCGTGGGAACGATCGGCGCGCTGGCATTCGCAGCTGCAGCCGCTGGCACGGACACAACTGGCGTTGCGGCAACTGCTGCGCTGGTCGCTGGTTTGGCAATGGGTGCAGCAGCCACCACGGCGCCGTCCCCGGGGAAAATTTGTTTGATCAGTGACAACTTGGGCTGAATCGCTTGGCGTGAGCTGTCCAACTGCAAAGCTTTGGCATAGGCGTCGCTGGCCATGCGGGCGTACAGATCGCCCAAGTTTTCATGCGCTGTAGCGTAGCTAGGGTTGGTGCCAATGGCCTGCTCCAGCACTTGCGCTGCCTTGCGGTCATCGCCCTT
>JBJEZV010000056.1:0-13407 GCA_051887595.1 Comamonas sp. | reverse complement strand
GGTTGGTGCCAATGGCCTGCTCCAGCACTTGCGCTGCCTTGCGGTCATCGCCCTTGAGCGCATGCAAAACCGCCAAATTGTTGTAGGGCTCAGGCAGCGATGGATAGTCACGGGTGAGGGCCGTGAAAACTTCTATGGCTTGGTCGTATTTCTTGAGCTCAACCGCCACCACGCCCTGCATAAAGCGCATTTGCACGTCATTGGCATCGCGCTTGAGATGGCTTTGCACCAGCTTGGCCGCGTCTTGGGTTTTGCCTTGTTCCAGCAGTTGGTGCACCTCGGCCAGCGCAGCAGCAGGTGTCTGCGCATGGGAGGCAGGCACATTCCACAGCGCTGCTGCGAGCAGTCCCGCCGCGGCCACTGGGCTGAACCAACGGCCAATTTCAGAAGGCTTGCAAGGCAAGGAGAGCATTGGCGCAAGAAACATAGAGAACTTCCAGCAGACAAGGAGAAGAATGCACAGGCTAATTCGCTTGTAAGGGAATAGCTGAGAAAGAGACGAATTCTATGGGATATCAATGCACTGCAAGCAGCGGGTATGGTCGCCCATGGACAGGTGATGCGGGTATTCAACATACCAAGCAGCCAAGCTTGTAAGCCGCAGCACGCGCAGCGCCCGGGTAGGCTGATCTGTAACAGGCCCTGCCAGCGAAACAGCATCTTTGTAGGACTGCATCACGCGCCACGAAAGAATGCACGACAAAGTGATGTCGGCATTATGTGGATTTTGAGATTTTCAAAATCTATCAGCCTGACGAAATATTTTCCTTTTTCAATGATTCCCTCTAGAAGAAAAAATTTTTAAAAGTTTTGTCCGCTGCGCGTAAAACTCAAAACTATCTCGCAAGACTTTCTATAGCCTAAGCCTAAATTCATCCATTGCAATACAACTAACATTTGGTCACCCGTCCATGGTGGGCGTTAAAGGAGATCTGTCATGAAAGCATTCTGGTTGAAATTTTGGCGCGACGAAGAAGGTGCAACGGCGATCGAATATGGGCTAATTGCAGCTTTGATTGCTGTTGCAGCAATTACTGGTATGAGCTTGATTGGCGATAAGTTGGAAGCAACTTTCCAGAGTGTTGCTAAAGAACTGGTTGAGGCAGAAGAATAATTTTGTCTTATGGATTTAATCGCTTTGTCGGCGATATGGTTATTTTTGTTGATTGCGGCCTACTCTGACTTTACTAACAGAAGAATATCAAATTTAATTATTATTTTGATATTCTCTGTTGGGTTTCTTTGGGTCTTTTTAAATGGGTGTGACGACTTGGTAGATAGATTGAAGGCATCTTCTTTCGGGTTTGCGATAGGAATGATATTTTATGGTATGAAGTTGATGGGAGCAGCAGATGTAAAGCTAGTGCCAGCACTCGGAATTGTCGGCGGGAGCTGGGTTCTTGCAGTTTCTTGGCTAATCAGCGTGCCTTTGGTAATTGCGGCAGGTATCTATTTAAGAACTGCGAAAAAAAATAGCTGTCATTCGCGAAGCATCAGAGATGCTCGGAGGATTGTTCCCTTTGGAGGAATTTGGATTATCTGTTTTTTGGTTGTGTGGATATATGTGAAGGCTAGTGCATATGAAATCTGATAGGAGGCAATACGGTGTTTCTGCTATTGAATTTGCATTGGCATTTCCATTGATGTTTCTCATATTTTATGGAATCGTGACGTATGCATTGGTATTTTTGGTGCAGCATACGATGAGTAATGCTGCAGCAGAAAGCGCTAGAACTTTGCTACGCTATCAATCTCTGCAAAATGATACGGCAGAATCGCGTATTGAAATGGCATGCCAATCTGTGGAAAAAAATATGCAGTGGTTAGTCCTGTTGAGTGGAGATTTTGCCTGCGGGAGTGGTGCCACCGGAGAATTTTCTTTTGAAATTAAAGGAGAAGTTTGCGGGAATGGATTGTCGGCTGATTACACATGTTTTTCCGTAAGTGGATCTTACCCCTATGAAAACAAACCTTTGATCCCTACGATCCCTTTTTTGCCTATCCCGTCAAATTTGAATGCACATGCAGAGACGCAAGTCAAACTAAAAATCTAAAGAGGTCATAGCCATGAATAAATACAGCAAGCTTTTGGCCATTCTTTTACTGGTTTTGGGGGTTCTGGTAGCGGTAGGTGCTTGGCTTTTACAGCCACAGCAGCGCCCGGTGGTGCAAAGCATTACGCCAACGGTGCAAGAGAGCAAAAAATATACGGTCGTGATGGCTGCACAAGATTTGCCCGCGGGGCATGTCATCACACCTGCTGATGTCAGCGTAGCCAATTTGAGTCATGTGCCGGCCTACGGATTGACCAGTAGTGCTTTGGTCATTGGGCGCAGTACAGCGGTTGAAATCGCCAAAGATGCACCCTTGCTCAAAACACAGTTACTCGATGGCGTTGCTGGCATGTTGACTGCTGGAGAGCGTGCGGTATCAATCAAGGTGGATGAAGCATCGGCCGTCGGTCACAAAGTGAAACCCGGCGACTGGGTGGATGTGTTTGTGGTGCTCAAGCAAGATGGTCAGGTCGTCGAAGACACGCAAGCACGTTTGCTGTTGCCCAAAAAACGGGTGCTGGCCTACGGCGCGCAATTGCCGGAATCTGCGCAAGCGGAGCCGACAGAAGAAGAGGGTGGGAAGAAAAACAATGCCAATGCGCAGTCCAAACCACAGACTGCCCGCACGGCAGTACTGGGCGTGCAAGTCGAAGAGATCAATCGTTTACTGCTGGCCGAGCAATACGGCAGCATTCAGCTGGCGCTGCGTAGCCCTTTGGATGTGGCAGAGCCCAGCGCAGAGCGCAAGCAACAAGTACCAGGTTTGACTTTGACCAAGGCATTGCCTGCCGATGCCGATCCGCTGCAAGCCGCCATCGACGCCAGCTTGCTGGCGCTCAAGATGCAAGACATTGCCAAAGACAAATTGGCAGAAACCAAAGCGGCTGTGTCCAAGCCAGCGTCACGTCCCTCATCCACCAGAAAAGCGGCGGGCAATGAGGTGGAAATCATCCGTGGCACCGAACTTCAGAAGACGAGCTACTAAATGGGCAACGTCATCCATCAATCTCCCCAGAAAGGGCGTGTATGACGCTTCTAGCTCGCAATATGCTGTTGGCAGCTGCGATGGTGCTTGTGGGTCCTGTGCAGGCTCAAGAGCGGTTGACACAAGAGCTGCAGGTGGGCGTGCAAGAAAGCCTGGTGCTTGAGCAGGGTTTGGTGCGTTTAGCCATCGCCGATGACAGCGTGGTGAACGTGCGCATCGAAAGGGCGGCAGCGCAAGGTCAGGCGGCGCGTTTGCTGCTGACGCCGATCAAGCCTGGGACGACTTCGCTCATGGTCTGGACGCAGCGCGATCAGCCTCCGCAATCATGGGTGCTGCATGTGCGCCAAGCCGTGCAAGTGCGCCAGCCGACGTACGGTGGACTGACAGAAATGGACCTGAACGAAAAGCTGCACCAGGCCGCCACTGCAGCCCAGCCCACGCCTGTCAATGCCGGACAGGTGCAGACCAAAAGCAATGTGGTCCAAGTGGATGTGAAGGTGGTGGAACTCAATAAAACCCGGTTGCAACAAGCGGGACTGAACCTGTTCAGCACAGCGCGAAATTCGCAGGGCTTTAGCTTTGGCGTTTTGTCGTCTGCATCCGGTAATCCACAGTTCAACGGACAAGGTGGGATAGACAACGTTGGCTCTCCATTTTCCCAAGCTTTTGGGTTGTTGCTGAACTTTGGTAAAGCCAATCTGGGCTTGAATTTGGGCGTGCTGGAGAGCAATGGCATGGCGCGTGTTTTGGCCGAGCCATCACTGTTGGCAATTTCGGGGCAGAGCGCCAACTTTCTGGCGGGTGGAGAGGTGCCGATTCCTGTGGCCCAAGGCAATGGCGCCATCAATATTGAATACAAGCCCTACGGCGTGGGTTTGACCGTCTCCCCCACCGTTCTGGACAACCAGCGCATCGTCCTCAAGGTAGCGCCGGAATCCAGCGAGCTCGACTATGCCAACGCGGTCACGCTGCAAAGTGTGGCCGTGCCTGCCATCACCACACGCAAGGCTGACACAACGGTGGAGCTCGGCGATGGCGAGAGCTTTGTGATCGGAGGGCTCGTTAGCCAAAGCACCACCAGCAGTGTGAACAAAGTACCGCTCTTGGGTGATCTCCCCATCCTGGGGATGCTCTTCAAGCGCCAAGAATTTTCCCGGCGCGAGCGAGAGTTGGTCATTGTGGTGACGCCGCGATTGGTCAAGCCTTTTACGGCCCAAGCGCAGCTGCACAACTTGCTGCCAGGGGCTGCTGAAAGTGGTGCAACGCCCAACCCCTTCTGGGGCGCTTACATAGGGCCAGGTGGCGGTGATGCACTGCCTGGTTTCTCGCCATGAAGGAGTTGGATGTGTCTGCATTTTTGAGTGCAACCCCTACGCCCCATACGGACGAAGCGCAAAAGCCAGCGCAGCGCCGGATTGTGGTGGCTTCGCAAGATGCAGCCGATGCCGATTGGCTGCAGATGCGTATTGGGCACGCTATCCAAGTGCAGCATTGCTCAGTAGGTGTCGATGCTGTTTTGGAGAGCTTGCGCATTCCTGCCTCTGCGGTCGTGGTGGTGTTTGATGCCCGGGCAGACTTGGGACAGGCATCCCAGGTCGTGAGCTGGCTGCACAAGCACCGCAGTGAAATCGTGGTGCTGGGCATGGGCTATACCACCAGCGCCCAAGTTCCATTGGCAGCCCTGCGCGCAGGCGTCAAAGACTTTTTGGACATTAACGCCACCAACCCTGAAGACATCCGCAAACCTGTCTGGGATGCCTGCATGAAAGGGGCGGTTGAACGTGAAGCTCCTGTGCGCGGCAAGGTGGTGGCATTGGTGGGTGCACGTGCAGGCATGGGCGTTACCACCTTGGCTGTGCATGTGGCCGCCGCCATTGCGGCGATCCAAGAACAGCGACGTGCCAAATTGTCGACAGCGTATGAACTAACCGAGTCCACCCTGGGTGTGGGATTGATGGACTTGGGCTTTCCATTGCGCGATGGCCAAATGCTGCTGGGCTTGAATGGCCGCTTCCATATGGTGGATGCGGTCCATGGCGTCAATCGCCTGGACAAGGCCTTGCTGGAAGCCACTTTGCCGCGCCATACCTCGGGCGTCAGTGTGTTGTCTTGGCCTGCGCAGTCGCATGTGTTGCGGGAAGTGTCTCCCCTTTCTACCGCTGCAATGCTGCAACGGTTGCGCAGCTTTTTTGCTTGGCAAGTCGTCGATGTGGGCGGCTTTCCGTCTATGGATGTCGTGCAAGAAATGATGGCCGAAGCAGATCTGGTCTGGATGGTGAGCGACCAATCGATTGGAGGCATCGTGTCGACCTCCGATTTGCTCAAGCACCTGCGCTCGAACACGACCCCAGCCAGCGTAGATGGGCTGATAGTGAATCGGGCGTTTAAGGGGCACGGTTTGCCTGCAGCTGACATTGCCAAGCGGTTGGAGCTGCCCTTGGTGCAAGTGTTACCCCACCGTGAAGAGGCGCTGCTGCGTGCCAGCAGTGCAGGTTTTTTGCTCTCGGAAAGTGCGCCTGCTGATGCGTATTGCCAAGGGGTGCGCCAGATCGCCAAAGAAATCTTCAAAGAAGAGCCTGGTGGTGGAGAGGCGCCCCCTATTGGGTGGTGGCGACGCTGGGTAGGTAAAGGACCTTTGGCATGATCGACATCGCATTTAACCAACTGTCTCCCGGCTTTGAAGGCTCGCGCGAATACCTGTCCATCAAAGCCAAGGCGCATGAGCATTTACTGGCGCGAGTGGAAGAAGTGGGCATGGAGTTCTCGCAATGGACCACGGCCCGCGTGCAAAGCTTTGTAGATACCGAAGTCGACCGCTTTGTGCAAAAGCAGCACCTGCCCATCAATGCGCAGGAAGCACAACAAATCGCCAAAGACCTGCTCAAAGAAATCAATGGTTTGGGCCCACTGGACGATTTGATGAGCGACCAGGCGGTCGAAGATATTTTGATCAATGGCCACCGACAGGTGTTTGTCTCGCGCGGCGGTGTCATGCAGCCACACGTGCTGCATTTTGCAGATGACGCGCATTTGCTGCGCATCATCCAGCGGGTATTAGCGCCCTTGGGACGGCGGCTGGATGAAACCACCCCCATGGTGGACGCGCGTCTGCCCGGAGGCGGGCGCCTCAATGCCGTCATCCCGCCACTTGCGATTGATGGCCCCTTGGTTTCTATCCGTAAATTCCGCAAAGATCCCTACGGCATCGAAGACTTGGTGCGGCTGGGCTCATTGACTGCAGACATGGCTTCCCTATTGCAGGAAGCGGTACGCAATCGCTGCAACATTTTGATCAGCGGCGGCACGAGTTCTGGCAAGACCTCGTTGCTCAATGCATTGGCGAGCTACATCCCGGTGACCGAGCGTGTCATCACTATTGAAGACACTGCGGAGCTCAGCCTGAAGCACCCCCATGTGGTGCGCATGGAAAGTCGCCCTCCTGGCTTGGATGGACACGGAGAAATCAACACACGGGATCTGATGCGCAACAGCCTGCGTATGCGGCCCGATCGGATTGTGGTGGGCGAAGTGCGAGGGGCAGAAGTCATGGAAATGCTGCAGGCCATGACGACGGGTCACGATGGATCCATGGCCACCTTGCACGCGAGCTCTCCGCGCGAGTGCCTGTATCGATTGGAAATGTTGGCAGGCTTTGCAGGGTTTGCAGGCAGTGAGGTGAGCTTGCGCCGGCAGATCGCTTCGGCGCTGAACTTTATTGTGCAAATTGGACGTTTGCCCAATGGCAAGCGCCGTGTCTTGTCGATCACGGAAGTGACGGGTATCAATGACAACATCATTGCCTTGCAAGAGGTCTACCAGCACACCTTTAGCGAGAGCCATGAAGGTGATTTTTCGGAGCACTGGAACTATGGTGGACTGCTGCCGCAAACCACCAAGCTGAGTAAGTTGCGGCTGCAAATGGCATCACACAACGCCAGCCATCAAAAAGATGGGTGGCCGCTATGACCATGTGGGTGTGGATTGGCCTGGCTTGTGTGCTGATGGGCGCTGGATTGGTTATGCTGCGCTGGTCGCAGCAGCGAGAGCACGCGGCGCACATGGACGAGCGTGTGCAAAAACTTTTGGAACCGCCCACCACATCGGTCAGTACAGACGCCGTGCCCATAAATGCCGTTGCACAGCATGATTGGTGGAGCGCCTTGCCTTTGTGGCTCCGGCATGGTTTTCCCAAAAAGCAATTGGTGATGATAGCGGCTGCAGTGTTGGTGCTCGCGCTGCTCTTTGGCGCTTTCAGTCGATGGTGGGTGGTCCTCATCATTGTGACGATGGCTGCGGCCGTCGTGAGCTTTATCGCCTGGCTGAAGTGGGAAAAGCACCGCAAAGCCATGGCGCGGCAATTGCCGTCGTATATCGATGCGATGGTGCGCATGGTGGTGCTAGGGCATGCCACACCTTCGGCATTTGTCATGGCAGCAGGAACCACCAAGGCACCTTTGGCAGATGTCGTTCATCAAGCGGCGGGCTTGGCGAAAGCAGGCATGCCAGTGGATCAGGCGTTGATCGTTGCATCGCGTGAATACAAGCTGCAGGAATTCTTTTTGTTGGCAGCTGTCATCCAAGTGGGGACACGGTTTGGTGGGCGTGTGGATGGTCTGTTAGAGCGCGTGGCGCACTACATGCGCGACAAGGAAGAAGCCAGTCGCGAACTCAAGGCTCTGTCTTCTGAAGTCAGGGTATCTGCATGGGTGCTGTGTTTGCTGCCGGTGGTGGTGGGGGGCTTCATCATCGCCACCAATGCCGACTACTTCTGGTCTATGTGGGAAGACCCGACGGGCCGCTGGATCACGTTGTTTGGCGCTGGGCTCCAGCTTTTGGGTTCTGTCCTGCTCTATCGCATGGCCAGCATCGACGAATAGGCAAGGAGCGAACGTCGTGGCTATTTCCTCTCATACGCTCTTCGTTCTTGCTGGCTTATTCATCTTGGCTGCTTGTGTGCTCTTGTTGCTTGGGCAGTTGCGCCGCAAGGAGCAAAAGGACCATATCGACACCTTGATCGAAAAGCGTCAAACCCCTTTGGCCGATGAGTTGATGCCGCAGCAAATGCCTTGGACAGAGCGCTTGCTGAGAGAGCCGTTGGCATGGCTGGAAACCAGCTGGGGGCAGCAACTCGTCGCGCACGAAGACCGTGCCCTCTTGGTGCAATGCGGCTATCAAAGCCATGCCAGCCGTGCCTACTTTCTGTTGGCGCGTTTGGGGTTGGCAGTCTTTTTACCGATTGCAGCGCTGCTGATCTTGCCTGCGCTCGAGTCTCAGATGCAGAAATGGATGGCGCTGTTTTTTGCATTTGCGCTGGGTTTCATGCTGCCCAAATGGTATGTCCGCTCCAAAGCCACGCAACGCAGACGACAGGCCGCACGCGAGTTGCCGGTGTTGGTGGATCTATTAGGTCTGCTTCAAGGCGCCGGGCTGGGTATTGACCAGAGTTTGCAACTGGTCGCGGCGGATTTCAAAGCCGTGATGCCTGTGCTGTCGGGCGAGTTGGCCATGGCGAACCGGCTGTATGCCAGTGGCCGTTCACGAGAGCAGGCTCTGCTGCGCATTTCGGAGATGTTCCAAAGCGAAGAGATGGCAGATCTGTCGGCGCTGATTGTGCAGATCGATCGACATGGCGGCGCTGTGCAAGAACCCTTGCGCCAATTTGGACTGCGGCTGCGGGAGCAGCGGCGCATGCGCATGAAAGAGGACATCGGCAAGATCACGGTCAAGATGACAGGGGTCATGGTGGTGACCTTGCTGCCTTCGTTGCTCATCATCACAGCGGGGCCGGGATTTCTCTCGGTTATCCGCGCTCTTGGAAGGATGAACTGATGCGCCAATTCTTGGTTTTGGGCAGTGTCGCCGTACTTGCTGTTCTCGGAATGACTGGCTGCTCCACCGCAGCCATGGGAGCAGGCGCTTTGGGCGCGGTGGCTGAAGCGGTGGCTGTCAACAGCCAGGGCAAAGAGCTGCGGCGCAGAGCCCAAGAGCAGTCCGACATCAGCGCCTATGAAGATGCACAGACACCCGTTCACGTAGAGTCTGAAGGTGCCTACATTGCACTGATTGAACGCATGCAAAAACAAGGCATGTGGTTTGCCTCGCTGGCGCACATTGACGCCTTGGAAAACCGCTGGAAACCCAGTGAGGACAGCAGTATCTTGCGTGCCGATGCTTTGCGGCATGCGGGCAATTTACAAGCCAGCACAGCGCTGTATGAGCAATTGCTCAAAGGGCGACAAGCCAGTCGTGCCTTGCATGGATTGGGACTCAATGCTGCGGCGGAGCAGCGCTATGCGCAAGCCGTGCTGCATTTACAGACAGCGCAAAAACTCAACCCCACAGACCCTGCGCTATTGAGCGATCTGGGCTTTGCACTCCTGCACGTGCCGGGCGCCTTAGGGGCAGGCTTGCCTTTAAAGCAAGCAGCCCAACTAGAGCCCCAAAACCCGCGCATTCAAAGCAATCTTGCGGTGTATCTGGTGCTGCATGGCGAGTCTTCGGAAGCATCGCGTTGGATGGCCGCTCACCAGATGACAGCCCAGCAGCGCGAGCAGGTTTTCGCAACCGCTCAGCGCATTGCAGCACTGCAGGTTCAACCACAGGATCGCGCCAAGGTCTCGGCCGTAGCGCCGTTACCCGTCCCCCCTGTGCTGTGCAGCCAATGCCTCATTTTCGAAAGTCGACTGTGGTCCAAGGCTCCAGCGTTATGAAACAAATCCGCAGCCACTGCTCAGGAGGTTCTATGGCAAGCAATTTTTTACGGTGCCGATGGTGGTATATCGCAGCCATGCTAGGCAGTGTGGCATGGCCGTTGCAGGCACAAGAAACCCCACCAGCAGCGCCTGCGCAAGCCCCAACTTCAGCCAACAACTCGCCAGTTGCTGCCCCAGTACTGGTGGTTCGCCCGGTACAGCCTGTGGGCCAGGCCACCCAAACCTTGCTGCACCTGCAGCGCGAAGGCCAGATGGCTTCGCCCCTGAGTTACAGCATGCCGCACGCTGTGGCCAGCAAAGTCTACGAGCGCTACGTCAATAGCTTTGCGCACCCCATTCCTGAGCGCTTGGACTCCATCATGGAATCTGAGCGCTAACCCTGCTTGATCTATGCCTGCCCCACGCTCTGAGCCCCCAGTTTGCAGTCGCCAGCGGCAGCGGGGCGGTATTTTGATTTTTACGGCTTTGGGTATGGGGGTGCTGCTGGCTTGTTTATTGGTCCTCGATATTGCCAATCTGGTGTGGCAGAAGCGAGAGATTCAGAAGATTGCGGATTTGGCTGCGGTGGCGGGTGCCTCTGCGCCTTTTCAAAACCACTGTATTGATGCAAATGGGTCAAGATTGAATCAAACAGCAAGACGCAATGGTTTTGGAAATCAAGCTAATGATAGTTTGCAAGCCCAATTTGGAGAATGGAAGCCAGAAAAATATGCTGAGCAGCCTGCATTTTTTCAAGCACTGCAGGATCCTCTTTCGAGCAACGCCTGCGCAGTTGAGATCACACGTTATGTACGCTCGCTGTTTCCTTGGATTACGCGCGATAGTACTCGCACTATCTCGGTAACTGCAGTAGCTTACAGTCCGCCACCTCTGGCTAGCGTCGCGATTCGTTCGGGCGTACTGCACATCAATGATGGATTTTTGAGCACTTTGCTGAATACAGCATTAGGTGGAAATGTGAATGTTTCGGCAATTACTTGGCAAGGCTTGGCCGGTGTTAATATCAACTTATTGCAGTTTGCGGATGAGTTGATTGAAAGCGGCATTGGCGTCAACGTCGAGGCCGGAAATTACGAAAAATTACTATCTACGGAAGTATCCTTGGCAGATATTGTTGAGGCCATGGTGGTAGTTTTGCAAGAGCAGCAGTCCGCGCAATTAGCAGTAAATGTGCTTCAAGCACTACTGAGGTTAAATTTAAATAAGATAATGGTGCGCTTGGGCGATATTTTGGTTATTGAAACTGGATCTGGGAGTAATGCTCTGGATTTAAATTTGGATGCTTTGGATTTGGTTAGCGGATCTTTGCAGGTGGCGAATAAAGATAATGCTTTGAATTTTGGTTTAAGCTTGCCGAATGGAAGTATTCAAGCTCGACTAAAAATCATTGAACCTCCACAATTTTCAGTATCTGGAACGCCAAAACCATTCGACCCCGAAGCGAATATAAGCATTCGTACCGCACAAATTAGACTGTGGTTGGCTGTCACGCCCTCAGCTTCATTAATTACGGATGCGGTTACGAAAACGTTAGATGGTGTCATATCTTTAGTAAAAATTTTGCTGGGGATAGTTACTCTGGGGACCATTAACATTGATCCAGTCAAGCTTAATGATTTAGCGCTAGATATTTTGATTGAGCTTGGAGGGGGGCATGTCAAGGTTGATGAGGTAGAGTGTGAGGAAAATACTCCTTCTATGCGGATATCAACGCATCAAGCTCTCGGATCTGTTCATTTGGGAACATTGCCTGGATTAACGATTGAGCAAAGAGAGAGTCAGGCTTTCGGGCCCGCACTGCCAAATATGCAACCTATAAATATTCTTCAAATTGGTAACCGTTGTATTGGTGATAGTGGTTGGTGCATTGAAGATGAAGATAAGTTTGGTGCAATAAGAGTTGGTGGAGTATTCGATCTGTTGGGTAGCAAGCAAGAAATAAACGTAGATGCGAATTTCATCAATCCATTTGGGCAGTTGCCGGAGAGAACAAAGTATTTAAAAATTACGCCAAAGCTCACCGAAGGGTTGAGTAACATATTAGATGTTACAGATCTAATCCAGCTGTATTCTTTTTCTGATTTAAATTTAATTGACAAAGTCAAAGATCTTTTGAACTTCTTTGTTCAGCCTGTGTTGGTCAGCGTGGGTCTGTTGCTAGATGAGCTGTTGCCTTTCTTGGGAATCAGCTTGGGCGAGGTCGAGGTAGCGCCTTATCTGCAATGCGGTAGCAAAGCACAACTGGTGTACTAGGAGTTCAGAAAAGACACTCAGTGGTTTGAGTGGGTCACCTATGCAAGAACACGGAAAAATGCACTACGTATGTGCATCCAGCAGTCGATGAAGTTGATTGAGAATATTCTGTATAGAAAGGGCGCGCACAGTTGTACGATCGCCTGCAAATTGACAGTAGCTGCTGACAGTAATGGCAGGCAAAGCAAATGCCATCCACACCGTCCCCACAGGCTTCTCTTCACTCCCCCCGCCCGGCCCAGCCACGCCGCTGATCGCCACACTGACTTGCGCCTGAGAACGTGCTAAGGCACCTTGCGCCATGGCGCGCACTACAGCTTCACTGACAGCACCATGTTGTTCGATAAGCTCGGGCGGCACCCCGAGCATCTCGGTTTTGGCAGCATTGGAATAGGTCACAAAGCCGCGGTCAAACCAGTTGCTCGAGCCAGGGAGTTCGGTGCAGGCTGCCGCGATCAAGCCGCCGGTACAGCTTTCTGCGGTGGCCAGCATCCAGCCACGTGCTTGGAGCTGTTCGGACAGGCTTTGCAGCAGTGGCGTCAGATCATTGAGTGCGCCAATAGACATGGATTGCATGGCATGTGAGGTGTGTAGGGCGCGCAAGACCGCGTTTTAGGCCCACAGGTGTTTCCACAGGGCAAAGACCAGCAATGTGCAAAAAGCGGCCACCAAGTCATCAAACATGATGCCCCAGCCTCCGCGTGGACCAAAACCTTTGAATAAGCGGTCTGCCCAGCGCACAGGCTGCGGCTTAATGGCATCAAAGAACCGGAACAGCCCAAAAGCGATGAGCTGGCCCCAAAACCCCATCGGCATGGCAATCCACAAGACGATCCAGATGGCGACGATTTCGTCCCACACAATGTGGCCCGGGTCAGCCACGCGCATGTGGCGCGCCGTGACCGTGCATGCCCACCAACCGACCGCGATGCTGGCCACGATCAACCAGCCCATTTGTGCTGGTGTGAACCACAGCTGCAACACCAAAAAGGCTAGCCAGCCCCATAGCGTGCCCACGGTGCCGGGCGCGGTGCGGCCCAAGCCCGAGCCAAAGCCCAGCGCAATCAAATGCGCAGGGTGCTGCAGCATAAAGCCCACCGTGGGGCGCACAGGCAAAGAGGAGCGGGCAGCGGCAGCAGTTTCAGTGGTGTGCAGGTGCTGGGGCGCTGCATCGGTCAGTGGTTCCATGCCGCGATTGTAGAAGTTGGGTCGGCAGCGCTTTAAGCGAAATGGTCAAACGAGGCAAAGCGCAGCGGCAGCTGCTGACCCCCGGGTGCCATGACGCGGATGCCGCGCTCGGCTTCAATGCGGCCAATGCAGGTAACGGGCACACCGGCTTGGTGGGCTGCAGCCAGCACTTGCGCTTGACGTTCGGAGGGGGCGGTGAAGCACAGTTCGTAAT
>JBJEZV010000055.1:0-2360 GCA_051887595.1 Comamonas sp. | reverse complement strand
GCGCGGCCTGCGGGGCTACACTGCGCGGGTGTCATTATTCAAAGCTGCTTCCACCGTCTCCCTGCTCACCTTGGCCTCGCGCGTCACAGGCTTGCTGCGGGATCTCATCATGGCTTCCATGTTCGGAGCCAATGCGTTGACCGATGCGTTCAACGTGGCGTTTCGCATTCCCAATCTGTTTCGGCGGCTGTTTGCCGAAGGCGCGTTCAGCCAAGCTTTTGTGCCTGTGCTGGCCACGGCCAAAACCCAAGAAGGCGAAGCACGCACGCGCGAGCTGATTGCCCACGTAGCCACGGTCTTGTTCTGGGCGTTGCTGTTGACGTGCGCGCTGGGCGTCGTCGGGGCGCCCGTGCTGGTGTGGTTGCTGGCCAGCGGTTTTGAAAGTGGTCAAGCCCAGGAAGCAGCCGTGCGCATGACGCGCTGGATGTTTCCTTATATTGGCTTTATGTCCATGGTGGCGCTGTGCGCCGGTGTGCTCAATACGTGGAAGCAGTTTGTGGTGCCTGCAGTCACGCCAGTGCTGCTCAATGTCTGCATGATTGGGGCAGCGCTTTTGCTGGCGCCGTGGTTGCAAAGCCAGGGCATCGAGCCCATCTACGCCATGGCAGCCGGTGTGATGCTGGGCGGCGTGCTGCAGCTGGGCGTGCAATTGCCTGCCTTAAAAAAACTGGGCTTGCTGCCGCGCATCGGCATGCGTCCTGCAGCGGTCCGTGAGGCCTGGAGTGATGGCGGCGTGCGCCGCATTTTGTCGCTCATGGCGCCTGCCTTGTTGGGCGTGGGTGTGGCCCAGGTCAGCTTGATGATCAACACACAAATTGCCTCGTACTTGACGCCGGGCAGCGTCACGTGGCTGTTTTATGCCGATCGATTGATGGAGTTTCCCACCGCCTTGCTGGGGGTGGCGCTGGGCGTGGTGCTAACGCCGCAACTGGCCTCTGCCAAGGCCGCAGGTGATGCGCAGCGCTATTCACAAATGCTCGATTGGGGCCTGAAGCTGGTGGTGCTGCTGGCTGTGCCTTGCGCGGTGGCGTTGCTGGTCTTTGCTGAACCGTTGGTGGCCACCTTGTTCCACCGCGGAGCCTTGCACAACAGCGATGTCTCGCAGATTGCACTGGCTTTGACCGGCTATGGCGCAGGGCTGCTGGGGCTGGTGGCAATCAAGGTGCTGGCACCTGGCTACTTTGCTAGCCAAGACATGAAAACGCCGGTCAAGATTGCTGTGGCTGTATTGGTGCTGACGCAGATACTCAACGTGTTCTTGGTGCCGTGGATGGCCCATGCGGGTTTGGCCTTGTCGATTGGCCTGGCCGCGCTGGTCAATGCGGGCTGGTTGCTGGTGGGCTTGCTGCGCCGCGGCGCGTACCAGCCCGGCGCAGGCTGGGGCAAATATGTGTTGCAAGTGGTGGCAGCTTCGGCGCTGCTGGCGGCATTTTTGTCGTGGGGCGCGCAGCATTGGGATTGGAAGGCGCTACAAGCCAGCGAGTGGCAGCGCATAGGTCTGCTGGCGCTGATGCTTGCAGGCTCGGGCTTGATTTACTTTGCCAGTTTGCGTGTCTCAGGTTTGCACTTGCGCGCCTTGCTGCGCCGTTAAAACGCCAATCTGCAGCACTGCCCCAGCGTTTGCGGGCATGCAATTCGCGGTAGAGTGCGGGCATGGCTTTGAGTTTTGCCCCTCCTACCGCGCTGGACCACTTTAAGTGCTTGGTCGGGCACGACGTGGCCTTTCCTTTGCTGGAGGCCGCAGCCAGCTTGGCCCAAGATGCGGTGCCTGATGTGGACATCCAGGATGTGCTGCT
This sequence comes from Comamonas sp., assembly GCA_051887595.1. GTDB lineage: Bacteria > Pseudomonadota > Gammaproteobacteria > Burkholderiales > Burkholderiaceae_C > Comamonas. The sequence continues at coordinate 564 of JBJEZV010000055.1, read as the reverse complement.
GCAAGTCGACAGTTTGGCCCAGCGTCTGTTGCGCAAGATTCCAGCCTCGGCCAGCAGCATGCAGCGCACCTTCATGCTCAACGAGTTTTTCTACGAAAAGCTCGGCTTTGCGGCCAATGCCAACCATTTCAGCGATCCGTCCAACAGCTATTTGCACTACGTGCTGGCCACGCGGCGCGGGATTCCGATTTCTTTGGCCGTGCTGTGGCTGGAGCTGGCGGCATCCATCGGGCTCAAGGCCGAAGGCATTTCTTTTCCTGGGCACTTTCTGGTGAAGGTTTATGTCGAGGAAGGCATCATCGTCCAAGACCCGCTCACGGGCCGCGGGCTGACGCAAAACGCACTGGCGGAGCGGCTGGAGCCTTTTCGTAATGCTTGGGGTATGGCCGAAGACGAAATGGCGCCGCTGCACATGTTTTTGGCACCTTCGACGCCCCGCGACATCGTCGAGCGCATGCTGCGCAACTTGCACAAAATCCACACCGAAGACGGGAAGACATCGCTGCTGCTGGCGGTGCTCGATCGCTTGATTGTGTTGCGTCCGCAGGACTGGCCCAGCTACCG
>JBJEZV010000054.1:0-2375 GCA_051887595.1 Comamonas sp. | reverse complement strand
TCGAGCCTGTATGACAACGGCCATGTCGAAGCCACCGTGCAGCGTTTGATCGCCAACGGCCACACCTATGAGCAAGACGGCGCGTTGTGGCTCAAGTCCACCGACTATGGCGACGACAAAGACCGCGTGATGCGCAAAACCGATGGTGGCTATACCTATTTTGTGCCGGATGTGGCCTACCACATCCAGAAGTTCCAGCGCGGCTTTACCAAGGTCGTGAACATTCAGGGCACTGACCACCACGGCACCATCGCCCGTGTGCGCGCTGGATTGCAGGCGGCCGACGTAGGTATTCCTGCGGGCTACCCTGACTATGTGTTGCACACCATGGTGCGTGTGGTGCGCAATGGCGAGGAAGTCAAGATCAGCAAGCGTGCAGGCTCGTATGTGACGCTGCGTGACTTGATCGAGTGGACCAGCAAGGATGCGGTGCGCTTTTTCTTGCTCAGCCGCAAGCCTGACACGGAGTACACCTTTGATGTGGACTTGGCCGTGGCGCAAAACAACGACAACCCGGTGTACTACGTGCAGTACGCGCACGCCCGTATCCAGTCGGTGCTGCGTACCTGGCAAGAGCAAGGCGGCAAGCTGGAGCAGCTCAAGGATGTGGATCTGTCCGCGCTGCAAGGGCCACAAGCCCAAGCTTTGATGCTGATGTTGGCCAAGTACCCCGAAATGCTGACAACGGCCGCCAATGGCAATGCGCCGCATGACGTGACTTTCTACCTGCGGGATTTGGCTTCCGCCTACCACAGCTACTACGACGCAGAGCGTATCTTGGTCGATGACGAACCGGTCAAGCTGGCGCGTCTGGCACTGGTCGCTGCCACAGCGCAGGTGCTGCACAATGGTCTTGCAGTGCTCGGCGTGGATGCGCCCGATCGCATGTAAGCAGACAAAAGCAACGTGACAGGCGGTTTTATGGTTAAGCAGCAGCGTGGGGGCACCGTTTTGGGCCTCATCATTGGTCTGATTCTCGGGCTCGGTATTGCCTTGGGTGTGGCGGTGTATGTCACCAAGGTACCTGTTCCCTTTATTAACAAGGCAGAACAGCGCAACTCGGGGGCCAGTGATCGCAGCAGCAATTGGGATCCCAATTCGCCGCTGTATGGCAATACCCAAGCACCTGTGCCCGCGGCGCCTGCTGTGGTGCCCGCACCTGTCACGCCTGTAGCGCCTGCAGTTATTGATCCTGTGCAAGTTCCTCCTGCTGCAGCTGCTGACCCATTGGGTGAGCTGGCCAGTGCACAGCTCAAGGCTGCAGAGGCCAAGGCTGCGGCGCAGGCCAAGGCAGAGCAGGCCAAAGCTGCAGCTGCGGCGCCATCGGTGTCCGATGGGTTTAGCTATTTTGTGCAGGCGGGCGCGTTCCGTACCCAGGCCGATGCCGATGCCCAGCGCGCCAAACTGGCCATGATGGGCTGGGAAGCGCGCATCAGCGAGCGTGAGCAAAATGGCCGTCCCGTCTTCCGGGTGCGCGTCGGACCCTTTGGCAAGCGTGGCGATGCTGAACAATTGAAGCAAAAACTCGATGGCGCAGGCGTCGATTCCGCCTTGGTCCGCGTACAGCAATGAACTTTTTGAGCCTCCTGAGGTCTCAACTCCATCTCGATAAGGAGCTTTTTTGATGCAACGCCGCCAGTTTTCTTTGGCTGCAGCTACGGCTGCCACATCCATGGCTTGGGGTGCCAACTCCGTTTGGGCACAGGCTTCCGTACCTCAAGAAGGCAAGGAATACCTGCGCCTGTCCAAGCCAGCGCCTACTGAGGCACCCGAAGGCAAGATAGAGGTGGTAGAGTTCTTCTGGTACAGCTGCCCCCATTGCAACGCTTTTGAGCCTACTTTTGCGGCTTGGAAGAACAAGGTGCCTGCCAATGTCGTGGTACGCCGCGTACCTGTGGCCTTTAATGCCAGCTTTGTGCCGCAGCAAAAGCTGTATTACGCACTCCAAGCGATGGACAACTTTGATGCCATGCACGTCAAGGTGTTCCATGCCATCCATGTAGAACGCAACAAGCTGGCCAAGGACGAGGACATCTTTAACTGGGTGGCCAAGCAGGGTGTGGACGTCAACAAGTTCAAGGAGGTGTACAACTCCTTCAACGTTGCCAGCCAAGTGCGCAAAGCTACGCAGCTGCAACAGGCGTATGACGTGGAAGGCGTGCCCTCTATGGGCGTTGCTGGGCGTTATTACACCGATGGTCCCCGAGCAGGCAGCATGGCCAATGTGCTGCGGGTGGTGGAACATCTGGTGGCGCAAGGCGGTAAAGCCTGAAAGTAAGGGCGAGCTTGCTGCTGGCCTTGATTTCGCAAGCCCGCTCCATGAACTGCACCCCAAAAGTTGGACATCAATCCAACCGAAGGGGTGTTGTTCATGG
>JBJEZV010000053.1:0-2390 GCA_051887595.1 Comamonas sp. | reverse complement strand
CAAGCTGCAATACGGCGTTCCTCATTCATGGTGAGGATGCCAATGGTCAAAGTGGCCATGTCGAAAAATTCCGTTTAGTAATGGGTCGGTGCGCTCCACAGACCACAAATGCGCCCCCACAGCCGCGCCACGTGTTTGGGCGAAGGTGCAAAAATGCGCAACGTCAGCAGCGCTATAGCACCTGACAACGACTTCCAGCGATGGCGCGCAGCCGCAGGCGCACCGGTATGTTTAGCGGTGAACAGCAGCTTGGAACGCGCGTGGTGGTAGCCCCGGCCGTATTCCACTTTCAGTGGCCTTGGACCTCGCACGGAACCGCGGTTGGAGTGTGCGACCCGCACAGCTGGCTGGATCACGACGGGCTTGCGCTCTTGCAGTAAACGCAAGCACATGTCTTCATCCTCGTAATAGAGGAAAAAACGCTCGTCAAACCAGCCGCCTTGCGGAGCATTGGCCATGCGCAGCAACATGGCGGCACCACATGCGTTGGCCACGCAGGCCACGGCTTCGGCGCCCGGGCCTTTGGAAGCCCACCACTGGCGAATCCAGCCGTAGTTGAGCTGTGGCCGACCATCTGCACCGGTCAACTGCGGCACGACAATGGCGGCTTCCGGGCACTGCTGCGCCACGTCCCACAAGGCTTGCGCATGCTCGGCACCCAAGGCGCAATCGGGGTTGATCATCAAGCAAAAAGGCGTCGTCGCGGCCTGAAACCCTCGATTGTTGGCCGTGCCAAACCCCAGGTTCTGCGGCAGCGCAATCACCTGGGCTTGAGGAATCAACTGCTGCACTTGGGCGATGGTGTCGTCGGCGCTGCCGTTGTCTACGATCGTCACGTGGGGCCAGCCGCGCAATTGCTTGGCAAGCTCGGGCACGCAGTGCGCGCTGTTGAAAGTCACGATCACTGCCGTGATCTGTGCCAAAGCAGGACAGCGCTCCAAGAGAGCGCTGTCTGAAAAGTCGGAACCCGTCCGGTGAATCACTGTCATGTTCGCAAGCTTAATGACCGCCTGCGAACACCTCACCGGCCTTGAGCTGGTACACCGTGCCGCAGTATGGGCACTTGCCTTCGCCATGGTGGGCCACGTCGATATAGACCTTGGGGTGGCTGTTCCACAGCTTCATATCTGCCTTGGGGCTGGGGCAGTACACGCCGCCTTGAGGGTTCAGATCTTTAGCAGCCAGTTCAACGACGGCAGGAGTGCGCATGGTGGGTGTCTCTCTCACAGGTGGGATTGCAGCCCGTACCTGCGGACTGCTCATGGTCAAATCTGGCCCGGCAGCGCTTAGAGCTGCAGGCAACACCCCAGATTTTAAGCCCCTCAGGCAGCGATGCCAGCGTTGTCCACAGCAGCAGACTCAGGTTTGCTGGGGCGCACCAAGGTCCATTTGACCAAACGGCCCTGCACAAACTCGCACGTCACATAGGAATCCGTGCCGTCCGTCCAGCGGTAGACCTCTGGATCGGCATCGGGCTCAGACAGGCGTTCGCCCAGCGAGCGTGTCATTGCCACCACATGCAGCAAATTGACCTTGGGCTTGAGCTTGGCGTTGAGCATCACGGCGCTGCCCACATAACCAACAGGGCGTTGGGAGGCGCGGCGCATCACGGTCATCAAGCGCGTGAAGTGCAACAAGATCCACATCACGATGCCGCCGCCGACGGCTGCAACGCCCTTCCAGCCCATGGTATCGAACGCCAAATACAGCAGGGCCACCAGCCCCAGAGGAACGACAATATTGCGCAAATTCATGGGCTTATTGTCCTACGGAGTGCGGCTTCGGGTGCTGCGGAGAGTGCGTACGAAGGGTTTTTAGTCCCATCCGCGCATCAGTTGCATGGCTTCGTCGACGCGCTCCACGGCATGAATGGTCAAGCCGCTGATGGCTTTTTTGGGCGCATTGGCCTTGGGCACCACCGCCACCGTAAAGCCCAGCTTGGCCGCTTCTTTGAGGCGGTCTTGCCCGCGTGGCGCTGGCCGCACCTCGCCTGCCAAACCGACTTCGCCAAAGGCCAAAAACCCCTTGGGCAATGGCCGGCCGCGCAAGCTGGAGGTGATGGCCAGCATCACTGCCAAGTCCGCCGCAGGTTCGTTGATGCGCACGCCTCCCACCGCATTCACAAACACGTCTTGATCGGCGCAGGCCACGCCTGCGTGGCGGTTGAGCACGGCCAGCAACATGGCCAAACGATCACGATCCAAGCCTACCGACAAGCGCCGCGGCGCGGGGCCGCCCCCATCGACCAACGCTTGAATCTCTACCAGCAACGGTCGCGTGCCTTCGAGCGTGACCATCACGCAGCTGCCGGGCACGGGCTCGCTGTGCTGCGACAAAAAGATGGCGCTGGGGTTGCTCACACCCTTGAGGCCTTTTTCGGTCATGGCAAA
>JBJEZV010000052.1:0-2409 GCA_051887595.1 Comamonas sp. | reverse complement strand
ATTGGCAAGACCAACATGACCGAGTTTGCCTTTTCGGGCATCGGCATCAATCCGCACTACGGCACGCCGGGCAATGCCAAAGACGTTGCTCGCATCCCTGGCGGTTCGTCCTCCGGCGCTGGTGTTGCCGTCGCCCGTGGCATGTGTGACATTGCGATTGGCTCGGACACCGGCGGGTCGATCCGCATTCCTTCTGCGCTCAACGGTGTGACGGGTTTCAAGCCCAGTCAATCGCGCGTGAGCCGTGAAGGTGCTTTCCCGCTGTCTTTCACGCTCGACACGGTCGGCCCGCTGGCTCGCAGTGTGGAAGATTGCGCCAAGGCCGATGCTGTGCTGGCGAGTGAGCAATTCAAGCCTTTGGCCCAGCGTTCGGTGGAAGGGCTGCGCATTGCAATTCCCCGTGGCTTGCTGTTCACGCAAGTAGACGACGCGGTGAACCAGGCTTTTAACGCTGCTGTGGAAAAGCTGAAAAGCTTGGGCGCCAAGGTGCAAGTGATTGATATCGAGCACCTGATCAACGCTCCGTTCAAGCTGCAAGAAAACGGCACCATGATTGCCAGCGAAGCTGCTGCCATCCATGCCGAAATCTTTGCCCAAGGTAAGGACGATCAGCTCGATGCTCTGGTCAAGTCTCGCATTACCCGTGGTCAAGAAATCTCTGCTTCGCACTACGTGAGCGTCAAGCAAGCACGCGAGAAGCTGCTTCCGGAGTTCGATGCCGCGACGGCCGATTTCGACGTCCTTGTGATGCCGACCGTCGCCGTGGTTGCACCCACGATTGCAAGTTTGGAAGTTGCGGAAGAATTCCACCGCGTCAATGGCTTGGTGCTGCGCAATACGTCGGTATTTAATTTCTATGACTTGCCCACGTGCTCATTGCCCATCTCGGTAGCTGATGGCCAGTTGCCGGTAGGCCTCATGGTTGTCGGTCAGCGACAGCGAGACCGCGATCTTTTGGCAGTGGCACAAGCCATCAGCCCGGCCATCTAAGACAAAGCGCCCATCCGGGCACTTTGTGCTTTGGAGCAGCGTGCAGTTATTGGTTCTACCAACCTCACATCTGCAGCAGCAATCGTTTATCCACGCACCACCATCACGGGAATGCGGGCCACTTGCAACACACGCTGGGCAACGCTGCCCAGTACCAGCTTTTGCAAACCACGGCGGCCGTGCGAGCCCATGATGATCAGGTCGGCACCCACGTTCTCGGCCACACGCACAATACCTTCGTGCACGGCGTGCCCCTCACCCACCAAGGTTTGCAGCTTCACGCCTGAGTTTTGCAGCGCTTGGGTCACGTCTTCCAAAGCCTTGTTGGCTTCGGCCGTGGCAGCGCTCAAATACTGGGCTTGTCCGTAGGCAAAGTCTGCGCCCACGCCGGTAAATGGATAAGGATCGAGCACATAAACCGCAGTGATCTCGCTGCCAAAGGCTTGGGCCATTTCAGCCGCTTTGCTGACGGCCTGCAGCGAGGTGGCCGAACCGTCCACGGGAACCAAAATGTGCTTGAACATGGCAATACTCCTTGAGGTGAAATCTAGCGTCCGACACATTGCGCGCATCGGTCATGCATGCAGTCTGCACCTACAGTACACAAGCAGCCTTGATGCGTGTCAAATCAACCGAGATTTTTGCCTTCATCGCCTTGAAAGCAATGCTGTCGGCACGTCACCACCAAGGTATCGCGGGTGCCAGGCTGGCCCTGCTCCACGGGTTGAATGGGCGTGGTTTCGTGGATCATGCGCGCATCGTCGAGCAGCAGCAGCGACCATGGCTGTGTCAGCGTAAAGCGAATGCCAGTGGGTCCGCTGGCCTCAAACACCCGGGTTTCTCCACCTTTGATGCCTTGGCGTCCCACCAAAAACACAGCCACCAGATCAACGCCGTCGCGGTGTGCGCCCTCTGGCGTGGGGCGTCCAATGCCGTGGGCGGTGTCAATGCGAAACTGGTGCGCCTCCACATAGCAAGGCGCGAGTGACGAGGCGGCAAACAGCTGTTGAGACAACTGGGCCAGTCGCACCATCATCTGCTGCCACGCAACTTGGGCGGCCACTTCGGGTTTCATGGGTGCAAACCAGCGCTCCATGCCGCCGTGCAGTGCGTTGTACTGCACAGGTTGCCAATGCGGCCGGTGCGGCACACGCTCGCATTGGTTGCCTTGCACCACAAAGCTGGCATGGCGTCGGCAGCGGTAGCGACCACCGTCTTTGAGGTACTCGTCCGGAGGCAAATCGTTCCAATCCTCCACCAGCGCCATGAGCGCCGCCTGATCGCAGTCCAGCCACAGCGCTGCGTCATTGGGCTGCAACACGGCGTAGCCGTGGTCCCGCAGTTGCGCCGCAACTTTGTACGGTGAATGGTAGGGAGGAGGAAAGCTGATGGTGGACATAAGGCTGCCTAGCTTACGCC
>JBJEZV010000051.1:0-2423 GCA_051887595.1 Comamonas sp. | reverse complement strand
ACCCACCAACGCCCCACTTCGGGCGTGGCAATCAACAACCCGCCCACCATATTGCCCAGCAAAATGGCGACAAAAGTGCCCATTTCCACCATGCCGTTGCCACCCGTGAGTTCGGCGGGCTGGAGCACCTGGGGCAAATAGGCAAACTTGGCAGGTCCAAAAAAGCTGGAATGAATGCCCATGCCCACCAAGCACAACAGCAGCAAGCTGGGCCACGCCATCGCAAAACCCAGCAGCGCCAGCGCCATGATGGCGATTTCGCAATCCTTGACGCGGCGCATGAGCTGCGCTTTGTCCATGCGATCGGCCAGCTGCCCTGCCGTAGCGGACAACAACAAAAACGGCAAGATGAATAAGGCGCCAATCACCAAGCCCGCTACCGCTGACGGCAACCACGCCACCTGCAGCTGGTAGGTGACCAGCACGGTCAGCGCAAACTTGAACAGGTTGTCATTGGCCGCACCCAAAAACTGCGTGGCAAAGAACGGGCCAAATCGTCGCTCGCGCAACAGCTGAAACTGCGAAGAAGGTGCGGTCATGTCAATGCCGTCATGGGCTGCGTAAATACCAGCAACTGTGCACTGAGTTGCTGCAGTCCGCCAGCTTCAATCTCATAACTGCTGGTAAAACCAAGCAGCGGAATCGGGCCCAGCGCGTGACGTATCAACTGCAGCTCAGCGTCTTCATGGGCGCCCGCTTGCATGGTCTGCCGGTGCTGGCTGCGGATGTACACCGCCCCAGCAATGCCGCGTCGCGCGCTGGGGCTTTGCCTGTCTGCGGGCTCGGGTGTTGCAGCCAGTGTGGTCGCTTCGCAGGTCAATGTTTCCCAGACTTCCGCGCAAGCGCGTCGCACCTCTTGGCGCGCCATGGTTTCATCGCTGCAGCAGTGGCGCATCCAATGCCCCACGCGCACGGGTCCATCGAGCACCAATGCCGATCGCCCCACATCCAGCGCACGCACCCCGTACACCTGTGGGCCTGCTGCTTCGGAAGCATAAGCTTCAGGCGCTGACAGCTGCACAAAATGCGAGCCTGCGGGCGCATGGCCGATCGATGCCTGGCTGCTTTGCCAACGGCGCAAAGCAGGCAAGCCATCGAGCTCCAGCACCATATTGCCCTCTGCACGGGTGATCTGCAAAGCGGGGCCTTGCGTTTGGTAGCCCTGCATGCTGATGGACATGCAGCCCACCGCTTGCGCCAGTGCTAGGCCGGAAAATCCGCCCAATTGCACACCTGCCCCGCCAATGCTCGCAGGCATGGCGTGGAGCGCACCGGAGGTCTTCCAGGCCCACTGCGCAGGGTGCGGCAGGCGTTGTCCCATCCCTCCCGTTAAGCGCGCGGGCAGCATGTGCAGCTGCAAGCTCTCCAATGCAGCCGATGTGGAGGCACTGCTGGCGTCGCCATGCACCAGCACTTGCCCACAACGTGACCAAGTTTGCGCATCTGGCCATGGAGTGCCGCTGGAAAACAGCCAGTAGTCGGACTCTGCCAAGCACGGCAGCATTACAGCCAGTGCCCCGGCAGCGCCATAGTGGGTATCTGCGGCCAGCACGCTGGGGACCGCACAGCCCACCCAGTGGCGCACATGTGGCAGCGCCGCCACCAGCACCGACATGATGCCTTGCACATGGGGGGCATAAGCTTGAGACACATAAACCAGCGCCAGTTGGGGTGACTGCGCCAGCTGCTGCATGCTGATCTGTGCACTCAGCTGCACCGCCACTTGCCGGGCCGCCTGTTGCCACGGTGTGTGTCCTGCATGGGCGCAGGGGAAAAAAGACATGGCGCTGTCACTCCTTTCCCAGCCCGAAGGGTGGGGTGTAAACAATAGAGGGCCGAGTGCAGGCCTTCGCCTGCTCAAGCTGCGCGTGTTTTTTTAGCACCCCTTGGTGCGCGCTGCGTATCAGTCGACGCCGCGTTTGGTGAAGACGGAGCTTTCTTCTTGGGTTTGCTGGCCGCTGGTGCTGTGCTGCCCGAAGCGGGGGGCTGCGCTGGCTGTACTGCCTGCGCAGCCGTGCGCATCCACTCTGCGCCCATTTGGCCGGCACGCAACAGCGCTTCTTGCTGGGCCGGATGTTGCGCAGCCTGTTGGGCAATGTGCTGAAACTGCTGGGTCAAGCCATTCCACCATTGCTGGGCCATGGCCACGGCTGCAGGTTCCGCGCTTTCAGACGGCGGTGGCGATGCAGGTTCCGCATCGTTCGTCGAACTTCCCGCTGGGGTGTTTTGGCTGGACGCGGCAGCGCCGCTGCCAGGCATGGGCCACGAAGAAAAATCCGTGCCCTGGGGTTGTGCTGCTGCACCTTGGCTCGCAACGAATGCTTGGCGCAGACTTTCCAGATCGACGTTCATGCTGCGCAAGGTCGACAGCGTCATGCGCTGCACCTCCAGCGCCTGCACCGTTGCCGCCAGCGCCTTGCTGT
>JBJEZV010000050.1:0-2446 GCA_051887595.1 Comamonas sp. | reverse complement strand
TTGGCCCAGGCGTCGTAGCCGCTGTAGTACTCGTGATTGCCCGGTGCCGACCACACGCCAAATGGCGCGCGCAATCCAGCCAGTGGGGCGATATTGCCCGCTTGCGTGGGTGCGTCTCCGTCGATCAAGTCACCGGGCAGCACCACCATGTCAGGCTGCGCGGCGTTCAGGCGCTCGACAAGGGCTTGCACATAGGCGGCGTTATTGACCGGCGTGGCATGGATGTCTGCCAGCACCCCAATGCGCAGTCCTTCCAGCGCGGCAGGCAGGCGAGGCAATGCGACGCGATGTTCTTGCACTTGCGGCACGCGCAGGCCTTGGCTCAGGCCGTAAGCATTGAGCAGCAAAAACAGGGCCACAGCGCCATAAGTCCAGGCAGGCTGCCACAAGCGCGCAGCCATGCGGCGGGCAGCGGTCCAACGCACGGCCAGCGCCAGCGCATCGCGCACCAAGGACCACAGCAAGCCCATGCCCAAGGTGGCAAACAAGCCGCCGCTGAGCACCTGCAAATACGACACCAGCGTGAATGGCAGCACGTTCTGGCGCATAGCCACAATCAGCAAAAACGGGGACACACCCAGCACGCTGGTAATGGCCACCAGCCACCAAAACCGTGTGCGCTGGTGCGCAAACAAAGGGTGCCACAACCACAGCGCAAGCAATGGGGCGAGCAGTGCAAGCAAAGAAAGCATAGAAGACGGTAATGCAGTGAACAGGCCCAGACAGCAGCGGCCGAAGAATGGTCGATGGGCGCGAGAGGGCTGCAAGCATAACAACCGCTGCATTGGCTCCCTTGGGATAACCCGACGCCGTGTAAGCAAACGTGCGAGCGGCGCTGTCTGACACGGCGATGCGCCAATGGGGCGGATGCTGTAGGGAGCAAGCTTTGACAATTCCTAAGTCATTGTGAGTGTCAATCAACTGGAGGTATTGGATGAAAGCAAAACTGCTGGCTATCGTGGCAAGCGCTGTCACTGCTGCGACCCTGTCCACATCGGCTTTGGCGGGTGCAGGCTTTGGTGCAGGTCTGACATGGACCTTTGGCGGCCCTAAGCCCATCGCTGGCCCCGCATTGGGCGTGAAGGTGTTTTCGACCGACAAGGAAGACAAGGCCGCAGGCTATCTGGGCCTGGACTATTCGTTTGCTGACCGTGGTCTGCGTCCCAATGTCGGCGTGGCCTATCTGGGCAAAGACAACGTCTATCTGGCCGCTGACGTGGGCTACTCGTTCGCCCAACAAGGCCTGAACTTTGGTGCTGGCGTCGGTTACGTCGACACCAAGAAGTAAGCCAGACCGTTTTAGATACCTGTCTCAAGCTCAAGCCGCCGTGGTCACACGGCGGTTTTTTTATGTCCTCGCTGCCTATGCGCTGCATGCGTTGGGCCAGTGTGCGGCCTTGCGACGGCAATGCCGGTGCTGCCATGCGGGCAGTTGCGCCCATCCACGCGCTGGCGCAGCGGGAACTGGGATAATTGCGCCCCTTATGCCCTTGAAGATTACGTTCCCCGAGTCCCTGCCCGTATCGGCCCGCCGTGAAGAAATCATGGAGGCCATGGACCAGCACCAGGTCATCATCGTCTGTGGCGAAACAGGCTCGGGCAAAACCACGCAGCTGCCCAAAATCGCGCTGGCGCTGGGCCGGGGCAAGGTCAACCAGGTGCCGGATGCACAGGGCAATGTCCGGGGGCACTTGATCGGTCACACCCAGCCGCGCCGGATTGCGGCTTCGTCCGTGGCCAAGCGCATTGCCGAAGAGCTCAACACCTCGCTGGGCGAGGTCGTGGGCTATAAGGTGCGCTTTCAAGACACGCTACAAAAGGGCGCTTCGGTCAAGTTGATGACCGATGGCATTTTGCTGGCTGAGTCGCAAACCGATCCTTTGCTCAAGGCCTACGACACCTTGATCATCGACGAGGCGCACGAGCGCAGCCTCAACATCGATTTCTTGCTGGGCTATATCAAGCAAATTCTGCCCAAGCGCCCGGATCTGAAAGTGGTGGTGACGTCCGCCACCATCGACGCCAACCGTTTTGCCAAGCACTTTGAAGGCCCCAAGGGGCCAGCGCCGGTCATCATGGTCTCGGGCCGCACCTATCCGGTGGAGATGCGCTATCGGCCATTTGAAGAAAAAAAGGACTACGACCTCAACGACGCGATTGCCGATGGCGTGGATGAACTCTGGAACGGCGGCGCCAAGGGCGGCGACATCTTGGTGTTCTTGCCGGGCGAGCGTGAAATTCGCGAGGCGGCCGACCATTTGCGCAAGCACCTGCAAAACCAGCCTGCACTGCGCAGTGCCGAGGTGTTGCCTTTGTTCTCGCGCCTGTCGCAGGCGGAGCAAGACCGTATTTTTGATGGCCACACGGGCCGCCGCATTGTGCTGGCAACGAACGTGGCAGAAACTTCTTTGACCGTTCCCGGCATCCGCTACGTGATTGATGCCGG
>JBJEZV010000049.1:0-2467 GCA_051887595.1 Comamonas sp. | reverse complement strand
CCGTTGTAGATCACGCCCTTGGAGTCACACATGAAGACGTTCTCGCGCTTGACGCCCAGACCCACCATCACGTTCACGCAAGCAATCGCAGCAGCGCCGGCGCCCGAGACGGCCACCTTGACTTCGTCGATCTTCTTGTTGACCAGTTCCAGACCATTCAACAGCGCAGCGCTGGAGATGATGGCTGTGCCGTGCTGGTCGTCGTGGAACACCGGAATGTTCATGCGCTTGGAGAGTTCTTGCTCGATGTAGAAGCACTCGGGCGCCTTGATGTCTTCCAGGTTGATACCGCCCAAGGTAGGTTCCAGCGAAGCAATGATCTCGATGAGCTTGTCGGGATCGCGCTCGGCCAGTTCGATGTCGAACACGTCCACACCGGCAAACTTCTTGAACAGGCAACCCTTGCCTTCCATCACAGGCTTGGAAGCCAATGGGCCAATATCGCCCAGGCCTAGCACCGCTGTGCCGTTGGTGATCACGCCCACCAGATTGCCGCGCGAAGTGTATTCAGCGGCCTTGGAAGGGTCGGCTTCAATGTCCAGGCAGGGATAGGCAACGCCGGGCGAATAGGCCAGGGACAGGTCGCGCTGGTTGGACAGCGGCTTGGTGGGAGTGACCGAAATCTTGCCCTTGTTGGGGCTGGCGTGGTACTCACGCGCTGCATCGCGCAGGGCTTGTTCAGCGGTGGACAGGGTTTGCGTCATACAAAAGTATCTCTAAATCGTGCTAATCAAGCCGTCTGGCTTGCTGACCTAGAGCTTACCCTAGGACTTAGCGATTCCATGGATGAATGGTTTGTGCACTGCAATATGGTCAGTCCCAGATACAAACCCCCTGCGGCTAGGCAGGGGGCTTTAAGACAGTGGGCTGTCAAGCTATCGACAAGATGACTGCAAATTCAGTGTGCGTCGGCTTGGCGTGCAGCATGGATCACGGCGTCGGTATCGTCGCGTGCACCATTGAAAAATACATTCAAGAGCACCGCAGCCAAGGAGGCCAAGAGAATACCGGATTCGATCAAGGGGTGAATCGCGTGCGGCATCCACTGGCGAAAGTTGGGCGCAACCAGCGGAATCATGCCCACGCCAATCGATACAGCCACGATCATGGCGTTGTTGCGGTTGTGTTTGAAGTCCACGCCCGCAAGGATGCGAATGCCCGTGGCCGCCACCATGCCAAACATCACGAGGCCCGCGCCACCCAGCACCACAGTGGGCAGGGACTCGATCAGCATGGCCATCTTGGGCAGCAGGCCCAGCAAAATCAAAATCGCGCCCCCGGCCACGCAGACCCAGCGGCTCTTCACGCCCGTCACGGCCACCAAGCCCACGTTTTGCGAGAAGCTGGTGTAGGGGAAGGTGTTGAAAATGCCGCCAATCAGTGTTCCCAGTCCATCGGTACGCAGGCCGCGCGTTAACTCGTTTTGGCTGATCTTTTTGCCTGTCATGTCAGACAGTGCCAGGAACATGCCGGTCGATTCAATCATGACCACGATCATAACCAGCGTCATGGTCAAAATCAGGATGGGATCAAAGACTGGGGTGGCAATCTCAAACGGCAGCACCAAGTTGAACCACTGGGCCTCGGCCACTTTGTGAAAGTCCATCAGCCCCATGGCAGCGGTGATGATGCCGCCCACCACAATGCCCAGCAACACCGAGATGTTGGCCAAAAAGCCTTTGCCAAAGCGGCACACCAGCAAAATGGTCAGCAGCACAGCGGCTGAAATACCCACCCCGGTCAAATCTGCATATTTGGGATTGGGGAGCGTAGGTACGACGGCAAAGCCTGAGGGCACAGGCGGCAGGGCCGAGCCAGGGGCGCCTGCCATGGCCTGGGCTTCCGAAAGCCACTTCAAATGTTCCGGGTTCGGGACATGGGGGGCGGTGGGGCCTACAGGGTTGCCAAAAATCCAGTTGATGCCCACACGCATCAGGCTGATGCCAATGACGGTGATGATCGTGCCCGTGACCACGGGCGGAAAAAAGCGCAGCAGGCGGCTGACGATGGGGGCGATCAAAATAGAAATCACCCCCGCCCCGATCACCGAGCCAAAAATCAGCCCTGCGCCTGCGTGCCCCCCTGTGGACTGTGCCATGGACACCATGGGCCCAACGGCGGCAAACGTCACGCCCATCATCACCGGCAGCTTGATACCAAACCACTGCGTGCAGCCCATGGCCTGAATCAAGGTGACCAAGCCACAGACAAACAGGTCGGCCGAGATGAGCATGGCCACTTGTTCTGGCGGTAGGTTCAAGGCACGGCCCACAATCAGCGGGACGGCCACCGCTCCGGCATACATCACCAGAACGTGTTGCAGACCTAAGGCAGTGACACGGCCCAGCGGCAGTTTCTCATCGACAGGATGCACGGATGTTTGCATGGACTCTTTCCTTGAAATGCCATATGCCTTCGCTGCAACCCATAATTGCGCACAGCGATCCATACAAAAAGTGTATACAAA
>JBJEZV010000048.1:0-2484 GCA_051887595.1 Comamonas sp. | reverse complement strand
AGCAGCTGCTGCAAAGCATTGCCGGGGTCAAAGGCTTTTACGAACAGCTTGCCCTAGAAGACCTAGGCCAGCGCGTGACCGAGCCTGTGGCGCCGCAGCCGCCGACGGAGCAGGAGTTGGCCGCGGCTGCGCGCAACCCCGGCTTGCAGCGGGCGATGTATGCGATTCGCATGGGCTTGCGCAGCGAAGGGGTGCGCGAGTGGAACTACAGCATTGGCTTGCACGTGCCTGGCGGCATGAGCGACCGTGAGTTGTTGGCAGCTGCCGAATTGGCCTGTCGCGCAGAGATTTGGGACCGCTGCATCAACACCAGCGAGCGCACGCGCGAATTCATGGATTGGAAGCAGCGCTTTCCCATGCCCTTCCACGACGCTGTGATTGCCCGCGCCAACAGCATTGGGCTGGACCCGGCGTATGTGTATGGCCTGATTCGCCAAGAAAGCCGCTTCATCATGGATGCACGCTCGCATGTTGGCGCCTCGGGCCTCATGCAGGTCATGCCTGCGACAGCGCGCTGGACGGCCCGCAAGATTGGCATGACGGACTTTCAGCCGAACATGATCAATGACCGCGATGTGAACATCACCATCGGCACGGCCTATCTGAAGCTGGCGCTCGATGACTTTGATGGTTCCATGGCGTTGGCCGCCGCAGGCTACAACGCAGGCCCGGGCCGCCCCCGCAACTGGCGCAACGGGCCGGTGCTGGACGGCGCCATCTGGGCCGAGAACGTGCCCTTTACCGAAACGCGCGACTACGTGAAGAAAGTGTTGTCCAACACAACCAACTATGCGGCCTTGATCACCGGCCAGCCGCAGTCCCTGCGCGCGCGGCTGGGTACCGTGGGGCCGAAGGTGACGCTGCAGCCCGTCAATACCGATCTGCCTTAACTCGGGCTTTTTGGCCCCTCAGCGGTTGAGCAGCAGCGTGTGCCCATCGCGCACCTCCACGGCTGCTGCGCCGCTGTCGACCAAGCTGGAGATGGTCTGCTCCATCCATGTCGTGATGCTGGTGTGTGCAAAGTACGCCGCATGCAGCATGGAGATATAGGGCGTACCGCACCACCAATCTTGTACTTGCGGCCAAGGGTGCTGCTGCCATTCCAGCAACTTGTACTTGAGCAACACCTTGGCGGCATAGCGCGCGTGCTTGTCAGGCTGCTGCACAAAAGCCTGCAGCCGCTGGCGCGCGGTGTGCAATGCCGTGCTGACATCGCTGAACATCGGCCCATGGCCGGGGAGCACCAAGCGTGGTTGCAGGGCTTCAATGATGTCCAGGGTAGCCGCCACTTCCTGGAATGCGCCGTGGCCTTCAATTTCGGGAAACACCACGCCAAAACCGTTGTGCCACAGCGCATCGGCTGAAATCAACACGGCCAGTTCGGGCTCAAACAGCACCACCGAGTGCGAATCGTGCCCGGGCGCTGCATGCACCTGCCATGCGCTGCCGCCCAGCGTGATGGTGCTGCCAGGCTGCAGCGTGCCCGTGAACGCAAAGCGCGGGCAGTGCTGGCCGGTGGGTGTGTAGCTCAAGGCATCGGGGTTCCACTGGGCCACATGCGCGGCCTGACCCGGGGCAATCCAGGTCTGCACCTCGGGCCACTGCGCCTGTAGCGCTGCGTTGCCGCCGCAATGGTCGCTGTGCAAATGGGTGTTGAGAATGCGCGTGAGCGGCCGATTGCCGATGGTGGCGCTCAGCAGCGCCAGGGTTTGCTCGGCGTGGATGTGATAGCCCGTATCCACCACGGCAGCGCTGTCGTCTTCCAAAAACACCACGTTGTTGGCAGACAGCCAGCCACGTTCCAAAAACACCATGTGCGCGGGCAGCGCCGCGGTGGGCGCTTGCGA
This sequence comes from Comamonas sp., assembly GCA_051887595.1. Taxonomy (GTDB): domain Bacteria; phylum Pseudomonadota; class Gammaproteobacteria; order Burkholderiales; family Burkholderiaceae_C; genus Comamonas. Next base: position 637 of record JBJEZV010000048.1, on the reverse strand, counting down.
CAAGCAGGCCATACATCACCACCTTCAAAATGCGTTGCTCTGCCAAGCAGAGCCGATGGCCGCATTGTGCGATTGCAAGTTCTTGCGAACCAACGGCGTTTTCCCCGGGCTGCGCAGCAGGAAACATGCGTTGGGACATGGTGTTTTGCAATTATTCGGGCCTGAGTCTTATAGAGGACTGAAACTCGTCCGTAAAATCGGCCGACATGACAGCAGAACACACCCTCGATAAGCTGGACCGCTCCATCTTGCGCCGCTTGCAAGAAAACGGCCGTGAAACCTATGACGTCATTGGAGAACAAGTCGGCCTGTCGCCCAGCGCTGTGCTGCGCCGCGTCAAGCGTTTGGAGGAGGCCGGGGTGATCGAACGCTATGTCGCTTTGGTGCCCCCCGAAAAAGTGGGACTGGGTTTGACCGCTTATTTGAATGTGCGGCTAGAAAAGACCTCGGACACGCACAAGCGCAGCCCTATGGATGCGTTCAAGGAAAGCGTGCAAAACTGGCCCGAAGTGGTGGAATGCGCCTCACTGACCGGCGAAGTCGACTACCTGCTGCGCGTGGTGGTCTCGGACATGCAGCACTACAGCCGCTTCATCATGGACACACTGCTCAAACACCCCAGCGTGGCCGATTGCAA
>JBJEZV010000047.1:18447-20975 GCA_051887595.1 Comamonas sp. | reverse complement strand
CATATTGATCTCCAGTAGTTGCTAAACTAGAAGATCATCTTGGTGCTCAATTAGCGCAAAGTGATCTTCTGTAGATCATTTTGCATCAAATTTGATTTCTTGAAAGTACTTTTGATCTGCAGGAGGTCTTTTTATTCTTTAAGAGACATGATTAGATGCCATTTGAGTCGCTTGCTAGGTGAGCGTAAATTGAAAATTAGTGACGTTGCACGCGCTACAAATATCAACCGTGGGACGTTGACTCGGCTATATCACGAGACTGCAGAGCGCGTTGAAATCGAGACGATTGATCAACTGTGCCGCTTTCTCAATGTAGCCGTAGGAGAGCTCTTTGAATTTGTTGAAGAATAGGTCTTTCGCTCGTGCCTACGATCACACCCAATGGTCGTGCCATTGTTCAAGATTTTGTGCTGGGCACAAAGAGGGCACGGTATGGGTACAAAACAAAAAAGCCAGCTTGCGCTGGCTAATTTTTTGCTCTGAAACTTGCTCAGTTTAAGTCCCTTGTGTAATACAAGAGAGATGAACTAACATCTCAGAAAATTGTGATGGTGCCCGGGGCCGGAATCGAACCGGCACGCCTTGCGGCGGCGGATTTTGAGTCCGCTGCGTCTACCAATTCCACCACCCGGGCTTTGTTGGGAAAGTCTGTACGTGCCTAGACTTTCATTCCAAGTTGTACTTGGTTGCGAGGGCTGGATTTGAACCAACGACCTTTGGGTTATGAGCCCAACGAGCTACCAGACTGCTCCACCTCGCGGTAATTCTGTTTGCATGATGATGACGCTGACAATTGCTTGTCTGGTGCCCAGGGCCGGAATCGAACCGGCACGCCTTGCGGCGGCGGATTTTGAGTCCGCTGCGTCTACCAATTCCACCACCCGGGCATCATCAGTGCGTGACCGGAATTATGGCACATTTACGTCATGCAAAAAAAATATTCTTCGATTGAATCGGCCATAGGTTCAACACCTTTGGTCGCCTTGCAGCGTATTGAAGCTGCCAGCAATGCTGAGCGTGGCAATGTCATTTTGGGCAAGCTCGAAGGCAACAATCCTGCCGGTTCCGTCAAGGATCGTCCGGCGCTGGCCATGATTCAACGAGCGCAAGAGCGTGGTGAGATCAAGCCAGGTGATACCTTGATTGAGGCTACCTCGGGCAATACAGGTATTGCTTTGGCCATGGCTGCTGCGATCAAGGGCTATCGCATGGTGTTGATCATGCCTGAAGACCTGTCCATCGAGCGCGCACAGACTATGAAAGCGTATGGCGCAGAGCTGATTTTGACGCCCAAGAGTGGCGGTATGGAATACGCGCGCGACTTGGCCGATCAGATGGTGGCACAGGGTAAGGGTGTGGTGCTTGATCAGTTTGGGAACCCAGACAATCCTCGTGCGCACTACGAAACCACGGGGCCGGAGTTGTGGGAGCAGACGGGTGGTGAGATCACGCATTTTGTCAGTGCCATGGGAACGACGGGAACCATCACAGGCGTGGCCAAATTCCTGAAAGAGAAGAATCCCAACATCAAAATTATTGGTGCTCAGCCTTCTGAAGGTTCCCGCATTCCTGGCATCCGCAAATGGCCGCAAGAGTACCTGCCGAAGATCTACGATGCCAGCTTGGTGGATGAGCTGGTGTATGTCAGCCAAGACGATGCAGAAGACATGTGCCGTCGCATGGCGCGCGAAGAGGGAATTTTCGCGGGCATTTCGGCCGCTGGCGCATGCTGCGTCGCCCAAGAAATTGCCAAGCGCGAGCGCAATGCAACCATCGTTTTTATAGTGTGCGACCGCGGGGATCGCTACTTGTCTACCGGTGTGTTTCCTGCGTAAAACGGAAATGTACGAAGAGGTCGCAAACGCTGCGGCCTTTTTTTTGTCTTCTTGGCGAAGGACCTTGAACCATGGACTATGAAATGCGGTTTTGTCCGAACTGCGCAGCCTCTCTGCAAATGATGGATGTGGCAGATGATGGGGGCGTGAAAGCACGCTTGCGCTGCCCCGCATGCAGTTGGACGTATTGGGGCAACCCTACGCCGGTACTGGCTGCGGTGGTAGAAAACGATGCGGGGGAAGTCTTGTTGGCTCGCAATGCCATGTGGCAGCCGGGCGTGTTTGGGCTTATCACAGGTTTCATGGAAGCAGGAGAGTCGCCGGAAGCCGGGATTTGCCGTGAAGTGCTCGAAGAGACGGGTTTAAATGTCAAAGCACTGCGTATCTTGGGTTCATGGGAGTTTTTGCGCATGAACCAGGTGCTGATTGCCTACCATGTGCGCGCCCATGGCGAGGTGAAGTTATCGCCTGAATTGCTGGAGTACCAGTGGCATTCGGCGGAGCATGTGAAGTGCTGGCCTTCGGGAACAGGCTATGCGTTGGCCCACTGGGTGCGCAGCAAAGGCTGGGAGCCGCAGTTCGGGGCATTTCGTCCAGGTCAGTCCACACAACCAGATCCGCAGAAGTGGCCCCCTCAATTGTGGAGCGAGGATGAGCGATTCTCGCTAGCGCCTGCTGTGGCTCTCTAGCGCG
>JBJEZV010000047.1:11989-18347 GCA_051887595.1 Comamonas sp. | reverse complement strand
TCTTCTTCATTACGTTATCCAGTTCGGGAATACCCCATTCAAGCATGAAAAGGCTGTGTGCATACTAATTATTCCGCATGCGGAATATATGCATTCGGAACTAATCCTAAGCTAGGGGTATCACGATGAAACGTATTTCTTTGCTTCGCAGTGCAGTATTGGCCAGTGCACTGGCTATGGCCCAGTTACCTGCCGCTTGGGCGCAGGACACCGTCAAGGTCGGCTTGTTGTTGTCGATGACAGGGCCTTTTGCATCGACGGGTAAACAACTCGAGGCAGGCGCCAAGCTGTTCTTGCAAGAGCATGGTGCGCAGTTTGCTGGCAAAAAGATTGAGCTGATCATCAAGGATGATGCTGGTCTGCCTGATCAAGCGAAACGCTTAGCGACCGAGCTGGTGGTCAAAGACAAGGTGGATGTGCTAGGGGGGTTTGCGCTGACGCCTTTGGCGCTGTCTGTCGCGCCCATCTCTACGCAAAGCAAGACTCCGACGGTGGTGATGGTGGCTGCAACATCTAGCGTCATCAATGCCTCTCCGTATTTCGTGCGCAGCAGCTTTACCTTGCCACAGGTGACTTTGGGTATTGCCGATTGGGCGCCTAAGAATGGGCTGCAAAAAGTGGTGTCCCTGGTGAGCGATTACGGCCCAGGACTGGATGCGGAGCGTGTGTTTAAGGAGCGTTTTGAAGCGGGCGGCGGCAAAGTGACGAATGCGATCCGCGTACCCATGCGCAACCCAGACTTTGCCCCCTTCTTGCAGCGCGTACGCGATGAAAAGCCCGATGGCGTGTTTGTGTTCTTGCCTTCGGGTGTGGGCGCGCAATTCATGAAACAGTTTGCCGAACGCGGTTTGGATAAGGCCGGTATCAAGCTGATTGCGACGGGCGATGTGCTGGACGATGACATCTTGAACGACATGGGTGATGTCGCTTTGGGCGTGGTCAATTCTCACCATTACTCGGCTGCCCACCCTTCCGAAACCAACAAAAAATTTGTTGAGGCTTACCGCAAAGCCAATGGTGGTCACCGCCCCAATTACATGGCCGTTGCGGCGTATGACGGCATGCGCGTGATTGCCAATGCACTAGAGGCTAGCAAGGGAAAAACCGGCGATGCTTTGCTGGAAGCCATGAAGGGTCAGCGCTTTGAGAGCCCACGCGGTGAAATCCTGATTGATGCACAGACCCGTGACATTGTGCAGGACGTCTACATCCGCAAGGTCGAGCGCCGTGATGGTGAGCTCTACAACGTCGAGTTTGATGTGATGAAGGCTGTCAAAGATCCTGGTGCAGCCAAATAAGAACAAGGAAAGAACAAGGAGATTGTCATGATTTGGTTAAAAAACGTGTGGTATGTCGCCGGCTTTGCGAGCGAGCTGACCACGACCAACACTGTTGCTCGACAGTTTTTAAGCGAATCCGTGGTCATGATGCGCCACTCGAATGGCCAAGTGGTGGCCATGGAAGATAAGTGCCCCCACCGTTTGCTGCCTTTGTCTGCAGGCACTCGCGTGGGTGATGAACTGCAGTGTGGCTACCACGGCATGCGCTTTTCGGTGGAAGGAAAATGTACGCTGGCCCCAGGACAAACGCATATCCCTGTGCAAGCCTGCGTCAAAACTTACCCTTTGCAAGAGCGCCACGGGTTGTTGTGGATTTGGATGGGCAACCCACAGAAGGCCGATCCTGAACTCATCCCGGACATGCACTGGAATGACGATCCTGAATGGACCCCTGCACGCGGTTACCACTACATTGAATGTGATTTCCGCCTGTCCGTGGACAACCTCATGGATTTGGGCCACGAGAGCTGGGTGCATTTGCGCACCATTGGCCAAGGGGAGGAGGAGTGCATTCCCAGCTTCCCAGTGAAGGTCAGTTTGCCTGCCGATGGTTTGGTGCGCTGCCATCGCGAAATGCCCAACATTGAGCCACCGCCTTTTTTTGCCATGGTGCTCAACCACCACGGACGCATCAATCGCTGGCAGACGGCTATTAGCTTGGCGCCCTCGATTTGCATGACCGACTTTGGTGTCTTCCCTGTGGGGACGTCTCCAGACAATGCATTCCGTACCCACGTCTTGCACCTGCTCACGCCAGAGACCGAGACCACGACGCATTACTTCTGGTTTGCTGCCCGCAACCGACGCTTGGATGAGCCGGAACTCACCACCGGCATGCAACAGGGCATTTCACAGACGTTTGACGAAGATGCCGTGGTGCTCAAGCTGCAGCAACAGGCCATCACCCGTTATGGCGGCAACATCCCCGGCGTTGCTATGAAAGTGGACGAAGCACCCATCCGTGCGCGACGGGTGTTGGATGGCTTGATCCAAAAAGAGCTGGCCGATCCAGACTTTATCTTCCGCCCACCACTCATGATTGAGGATGTGACGCCTGCGCTTGAGATGGCTTGAATATGCTGACGATCTTGTTTGATGGCATTGCCTACGGCATGCTGTTGTTTGTCTTGGCCGTGGGCCTGTCGGTCACGATGGGATTGATGAATTTCGTCAATCTGGCCCATGGTGCTTTTGCCATGGTGGGCGGCTATCTCATGATCGTGCTGATGCGGCAGTACGACATACCTTTCTTGGTATGTCTGCCGCTGGCATTTCTGGTCAGTGCCTTGCTCGGCGCTGTTTTAGAGCGATTGCTGTACCGCCACCTCTATCACCGTCCTCATCTGGATCAGGTGCTGTTTTCCATTGGCCTGACCTTTATGGCTGTTGCGGCAGCTGACTTCTATATGGGGGCTACCCAGCAGATCGTGCAGTTGCCGGTGTGGCTCAAAGGGCGCACCGAGTGGTTCGATGGTGCTCTGGGCATGGGGCACTACCGGTTGTTCATCATCGCGGTGTGTGCCGCATTGGCTGCAGGTTTGCAATGGGTGCTGGTGCGCACGCGTTTTGGTAGCCAGCTACGCGCCAGCGTGGATGACCCACGCGTGGCTGCAGGCTTGGGCATACACGTGAATCTGATTTTTGCCGGTACTTTTGCGGTGGGATCCGGCTTGGCCGGCTTGGGTGGTGCTATGGGGGCGGAAGTGCTGGGTCTCGATCCCACGTTCCCTCTCAAGTTCATGGTGTATTTCTTGATTGTGGTGGCCGTCGGGGGCACCTCATCGATCACAGGGCCGTTGCTGGCGGCGTTGCTACTGGGTATCGCCGATGTGGCCGGCAAGTACTACGCCCCCAAACTGGGATCGTTCATTGTGTATGTGCTGATGATCATGTTGCTGCTGTGGCGTCCGCATGGACTGTTTGCACGCCGAGGAGCCAGACGATGACAACTTCCTCTTTGTTGCAGATGTCCCGGATTCGCTCTTGGGAATGGTTATTTTGGCTCGCCGTGCTGGCGACGCCTTGGGTGTTGCCACAGCATGCATTGATCATCAATGAGGTTGCCATCGTCGCGCTGTTCGCGGTCTCGTTGGACCTGATCTTGGGGTTTGCTGGGGTGGTGTCTTTGGGCCAAGCAGCTTATCTGGGCCTGGGTGCCTATGCCGCAGCGCTGTTTGCCAAGCATGTACACCCGGAGCCCCTCTACGGCCTGTTCGTGGGTATTGGCAGTGCTGCTGCGCTGGGGGCCTTGTGTGCACCCACCATTTTGCGCGGTACCGATCTGACACGCATCATGGTGACCATCGGTGTGGCGTTGATCTTGGCAGAGCTGGCCAACCAGTTTGGAGACATCACGGGCGGCGCGGATGGTTTGCAAGGCGTGGTCATGGGGCCGATTTTGGGCCAGTTTGAGTTTGATCTCTATGGGCAAACGGCAGCCTGTTATTCGTTGTGTGTGCTGACGCTGGTGTTCTTTATTGCCCGACGTTGGATGAATTCGCCCTATGGCGCCACCCTCAAGGCCGTGCGCGACAACCGGCTGCGGGCTGAATCCATCGGTATTTCAGTGACGTCGCGCATCTGGGTGGTCTACAGCATTTCGGCCGCTGCTGCGGGCGCTGCCGGTGCGCTGTTGGCGCAGACATCGAGCTTCGTGTCCTTGGATATTTTTGCCATGGAGCGTTCGGCTGATGTGCTGTTGATGCTGGTCATCGGCGGTATTGGTTGGTTGTATGGCGGTGTGCTGGGGGCTGTGGTGTTCAAGCTGCTGCACGACGTGATTGCCAGCATCACGCCCCAGTACTGGACGTTCTGGATGGGGCTGATCTTGGTGGTGCTGGTGATGGCCGGGCGTGATCGCCTGCTGCGTCCTTGGACCTTGTGGCAACGTAACCGGAAAACACCATGAGCGAAACCGTATTGCAAACCCATGACTTGGTCATGCGCTTTGGCGGCATTGTGGCCACCAACCATGTGAGCTTGCGTGTGGCGCGCGGTGCGCGCCATGCCCTGATTGGTCCCAACGGTGCAGGTAAGACTACCTTGATCAATCAGCTGACGGGCGTGCTCCAACCCAGCGAAGGCCGGGTAGTGCTCAATGGCGAAGACATCACGCGGCTGGCTCCGCACCTGCGGGTGCGCAAAGGCATGGTCCGCACGTTCCAGATCAACCAGTTGTTCCATTCGTTCACGCCCATGCAGACTTTGGGCATGGTGCTGTGCCAGCACTATGGCTATAGCCGCCGTTGGTGGCAGCCGCTGGGCGCACAACCCAAGGTGCAAGAGCGCTGCGACCAACTGCTGGAGCAGCTGCATTTGGCCGATGTGCGTGACGTGGCCACGTCATCTTTGGCCTATGGCAAACGCCGTTTGCTTGAGATTGCGATTGCATTGGCGTGTGAGCCCCAAGTACTGCTGCTGGACGAGCCTGTGGCGGGCGTGCCTGCCGGGGAGCGCGAAGAGTTGCTGCGCACCATCGCGCAGCTGCCTAGCGACGTCTCGGTGTTGCTGATCGAGCACGACATGGACTTGGTGTTTGAATTTGCCAAATACATCACGGTGCTGGTCAATGGTGCAGTGCTCACCGAGGGTGAGCCGCAGCAAGTGGCCAACGATCCGCAGGTGCAGGCCGTGTACCTGGGGCAGGGCGCAGAGTTCGCGCTGTGAAAGCGACAACAACGTGACTGAATTACTGAAACTACACAATATCCGCGCGGGCTATGGCGATGCCGTGGTGCTCAATGGCATTGATCTGCAGCTCGAACAAGGCCACACCTTGGCTTTGCTGGGGCGCAATGGCACTGGCAAAACCACCTTGATCAACACCATCGCGGGCGCTACGCAGCGCTTTGGCGGGCAGATCTGGCTCTCGGGGCAGGACATCACCCAGCTTCCATCGCACCAGCGTGCGGTAGCGGGTATTGGCTGGGTGCCGCAGGAGCGCAATATCTTCAAGTCGCTGACCGTCCACGAGAACCTGACCGCAGTCTGGCGCCCGGCGCGTGGGCAGCGCACGCATGCGCAGTGGTCGCCCGATCGTGTCTACGAGATGTTTCCGCGGCTGGCCGAGCGCAAGAACAACATGGGCAATCAGCTCTCGGGTGGGGAGCAGCAGATGTTGGCAATTGGCCGGGCACTGGTGCTCAACCCCAGCTTGCTGCTGCTTGATGAGCCGCTGGAAGGATTGGCACCGATTATTTGTGAAGAGCTGCTGCGTGCCATTCGGCGCATCACGCGCGATGAAGGCGTTTCCGCCATCATCGTTGAGCAACACCCCCAGGCCATCTTGGCGATCAGCGATCACACGGTCGTTCTGGATCAAGGGCGCGTCATTCACAGCGGCAGTGCGCAAGCCTTGCGTGAGCAGCCTGAGCTGCTCGACAAACTCATTGGCCTGCAGCGCCACTGACACTTTTTTTGAACTTGGGGCTGCATGCGGCCCTGCACCATTGGTTAGTTGTATGAGCTCTTCTCCTTCCACCCTTGATGTGCGTGTCCAGCGCAAGCAGCCTGTGGCGACTGGCATTGTGATGTTTGAACTGGTCAGCCTTGATGGTCAATCCTTGCCAGCTTTCACAGCAGGCGCGCACATTGATGTTCATGTGCCCAACGGACTGGTGCGCCAGTATTCGCTGTGCAGCGACCCGCAAGATCGCAGCGTCTACCGCATCGCCGTGCTGCAAGAGAACGAGGGCCGTGGTGGTTCCAAGGGCATGCATGCCTTGGTGGAGACTGGTGCAACGCTGCGCATCAGTGCACCGCGCAATCTGTTTGAGTTGGCACCTGATGCCCAGCGCAGCCTCTTGCTAGCGGGTGGCATTGGTGTGACGCCCTTGCTGGCCATGGCCCAGAGCTTGGCCGCACAGCAGCGTGACTTTGCTCTGCATTACTTTGCGCGTTCGCAAGACCGGGCCGCGTTTGTGGAGGAATTGCGCGCCAGTCCGTTCCGTGACAAGGTGCATCTGCACTTTGACGATGTGCCTGCCAAGGTGCAGGCCGATGTGGCCCAGTTGCTGCAA
>JBJEZV010000047.1:4824-11889 GCA_051887595.1 Comamonas sp. | reverse complement strand
TGGTGCTGGATCTGTGAAATCCTTGTTGCGTGCATCACAGGCTGGACTGCCTACAATCCTTGGGCAAAAGGATGGATGTCATGCAAATCGACAAGGAAATTGATACCAAGGGACTTAAATGTCCTTTGCCTATTTTGAAGGCCAAAAAGGCGCTGGCGGAAATGGCATCGGGCCAGTTGCTCAAAGTCGTGGCCACGGATACGGGCTCGCTGCGCGACTTTCAGGCGTTTGCCAAACAAACTGGCAACGAACTGGTGGAGCAAAGCACCGAAGGTGAATGCTTCATCCACGTCTTGCGCAGAAGATAAGTTTTAATAGCTTCCAACCGGCAAAGGGCCTGCATTTGCAGGCCCTTTGTATTGCAAAACTTTGTTCTACCTAGGTTAGATGCTCATTTCTTTTAAGTATTCGCGGAAATAAGCGCCTACATCCGGGTGTTGGAGTGCCAGCTCTACGGTAGCTTCCAAAAAGCCTTCCTTGCTGCCGCAGTCGTAGCGCTTACCGGTGTATTGGAAGGCGTACACCGCTTCGTGCTGCATCAGGCGTTCGATCGCATCGGTGAGTTGAATCTCGCCGCCCACGCCCTTGGGCTGGTTGCGGATCTCATCAAAGATGCGGGGAGTCAGCACATAGCGCCCAGCCACGCCCATGCGTGAAGGTGCCACTTCGGGGGCAGGTTTTTCCACGATCTGGTCGATGCGCATCAACGGCCCACCAGCTGCTTCGCCCTTGACGATGCCATAGCGCTTGGTGTGCTCCTGGGGCACTTCCTGTACGGCCAGCAGCGAGCGGCCCTGCTTTTGGAACGCATCGGTCATCTGCTTCATCACGCCGGGGCCGCCCTGTGCACCGCGCATCAAATCGTCGGCCAGCAGCACGGCAAAAGGCTCGTGGCCCACCAGCGGCTCAGCGCACAGCACGGCGTGGCCCAGGCCCAGCGAGCGTGGCTGGCGCACAAACAGGCAGTTCATGTCGACCGGGGCAATGCTGCGCACCAAGTCCAGCATGGCGTGCTTGCCCGCGCGTTCGAGTTCGCTTTCCAGTTCGTAAGCGGTATCGAAATGGTCTTCAATGGCGCGCTTGCTGCGTCCAGTCACAAAAATCATGTCGCGGATGCCGGCTTCATAGGCCTCTTCGACGGCGTACTGAATCAGCGGCTTGTCCACCACGGGCAGCATTTCTTTGGGAGATGCTTTGGTGGCTGGCAGAAAGCGGGTGCCGAGACCGGCAACGGGGAAGACGGCTTTGCGAACGGCGGTTTGGTTGGACATGGTCTGAATCCCTTGTTCTTCTGGATGGAAAAAAGGCGCAGTTGCCTGCGCCTTCTTGTCGCTCAACGCACAAGCATATCAGCCCAGACGGGCCAATTGCTCCTGAATGCGGGCCAGTGTGGCGCCAAAGTCCGCCACGCGCTTTTTCTCTTGCTCCAGCACGGCAGCAGGGGCCTTGGCGCAGAACGCTTCGTTGGACAGCTTGCCATTGGCCTTGGCAATTTCGCCTTCCAGGCGTTTGGCTTCTTTGCCCAAGCGCGCCTTTTCGGCTTCCACGTCGATTTCCACAAACAGCGCCAGACGGGCATTGCCCACCACAGACACCGGCGCGGATTGGGCTTCGGCTTGCCATGTGGCTTCGTCGCTGAAGACCTTCACATCGCTGAGCTTGGCCAAGTTCTTGAGCACTGCCGCATTGGCCTGCAAGAACTCAGCCGCTTCGGCGTTGTCGCCCAGCGCCAGCAATGGCAGACGTTGGGCAGGGGAGACGCCCATCTCACCGCGCAAGGTGCGGCAGCTGTCCACCATGGCCTTGATGCGGTCCACGTAAGCGATCGCAGCTTCGTCGATTTTTTCGGGCTGGGCCTCTGGGTAGGCCGCAACAGCGATGGAGTCGCCTTGCTTGCCCGCCACAGGCACCACCTTTTGCCACAGCTCTTCTGTCACAAACGGAATCACTGGGTGGGCCAAGCGCAAAATGGCCTCCAGCGTGCGGATCAGCGTGCGGCGTGTTGCGCGTTGCTGGCCTTCATTGCCGGTCTGGATTTGCACCTTGGCAATTTCCAGATACCAGTCGCAGAACTCGTTCCACACAAAGTCGTAGATGGTGTTGGCAACGTTGTCCAGGCGGTATTCCGCAAAGCCCTTGGCGACTTCCGCTTCCACTTTTTGCAGCTGCGAGACGATCCAGCGGTCAGGCTGGCTGAACTGCATATAGCCGCCATCGCACTCGGCCTTGGTGTGCTCTTTCAGACCGCAGTCGTAGCCTTCGCAGTTCATCAACACAAAGCGCGAGGCATTCCACAGCTTATTGCAGAAGTTGCGATAGCCCTCGCAGCGCTTGCTGTCAAAGTTGATGGAGCGGCCCAAGCTGGCCAGCGCCGCAAAGGTAAAGCGCAGCGCGTCAGCACCGTATGCGGGAATGCCTTCGGGGAACTCTTTTTGCGTGTTCTTGCGCACCTGGGGCGCAGTCTCGGGTTTGCGCAGGCCAGTGGTGCGCTTTTCCAACAAGGGCTCCAGCGCAATGCCGTCGATCAGGTCCACGGGGTCCAGCACATTGCCTTCGGACTTGGACATCTTCTTGCCTTGCGCATCACGCACCAAGCCGTGGATGTACACATGCTTGAACGGTACGCGACCGGTGAAGTGCGTGGTCATCATGATCATGCGCGCCACCCAGAAAAAGATGATGTCGTAACCGGTTACCAGCACCGAGGAGGGTAGGTACAGGTTGAAGTCATCATCAGCCGCATCGGTCTGGTTGGGCCAGCCCATGGTGCTGAAGGGCACCAAAGCAGACGAATACCAGGTGTCCAGTACGTCGGCGTCGCGCTTCAAGGTCTTACCAGGGGCTTGGGCTTGGGCTTCGGCTTCATTGCGGGCCACATAGACCTTGCCGTCCTCGTCGTACCACGCAGGAATCTGGTGACCCCACCACAGCTGGCGCGAAATGCACCAGTCTTGGATGTTGTTCATCCACTGGTTGTAGGTGTTGACCCAGTTCTCAGGCACAAACTTCACCTCGCCCGAGGCCACGGCATCAATCGCCTTTTGCGCGATGGACTTGCCGGTGGGGTCTTGCTCGCTGACCTTGTTCATGGCCATAAACCATTGGTCGGTCAGCATGGGCTCGATCACTTGGCCTGTACGGTCGCAGATGGGGACCATCAGCTTGTGCTTCTTGATCTCGACCATCAGGCCGAGTTCTTCGAGGTCCGCCACGATGGCCTTGCGGGCCACAAAGCGGTCCATGCCGCGGTACTTCTCGGGCGCTTCGTTGTTGATCTTGGCTGTCAGATCAAGCACCGTGATCATGGGCAGCTTGTGGCGGATACCGACTTGGTAGTCGTTCTGGTCGTGCGCAGGGGTCACCTTGACCACGCCGGTACCAAATTCCTTGTCCACATATTCATCCGCAATGATCGGGATCTGGCGGCCCACCAAAGGCAGGGTCACAGTCTGGCCAATCAGGTGCTTGTAGCGATCATCTTCGGGGTGGACCATCACGGCCACGTCGCCCAGCATGGTTTCGGGGCGGGTGGTGGCCACGACCAGGTTGCCTTCGCCGCTGGTCAGCGGGTAAGCAATGTGCCAGAGGCTGCCGTCCTTTTCTTGGTTTTCCACTTCCAAGTCAGACACAGCGGACTGCAACACGGGGTCCCAGTTCACCAGGCGCTTGCCACGGTAGATCAGGCCTTGCTCATACAGCTTCACGAAAGTCTCGGTCACCACCTTGGACAGCTTGTCGTCCATGGTGAAGTACTCGCGGCTCCAGTCCACGGTGTCGCCCATGCGGCGCATTTGCGTAGTGATGGTGTTGCCGGACTTTTCCTTCCACTCCCAAATCTTCTTGGTGAACGCGTCACGGCCCAGGTCATAGCGGCTCACGCCCTGCGCTTGCAGCTGGCGTTCCACCACGATTTGCGTGGCAATACCGGCGTGGTCGGTGCCGGGCACCCATGCGGTGTTGTGGCCCTTCATGCGGTAGTAGCGGGTCAACGAGTCCATGATGGTCTGGTTGAACGCGTGGCCCATGTGCAGCGTGCCGGTCACATTGGGTGGGGGCAGCTGAATGGCGAAGTTGTTGCCAGCGGCAGCGGCTTCCAGGCTAGGCTTGCCTGTGCCGCGATAGCCCGCATTGCCGTAGCCGCGCTTTTCCCACTCGGGACCCCAATGGGCCTCCAAGGCGGCTGGTTCAAAAGATTTGGACAGGCTGTTCAAGCCTGGCTGGGCAATGGTTTCACTCATGGCGGATTCGCAAATGAAAACGGCATCCGTAAAAGGGATGCCGCCTTAGCTATTAGCAGAAATGACGGATTAACAAGGATTTTACCGACCCAGCTCACAGACAGCGGGACGGGGGCATTGTTTGGCAGACCGTGGTGTGCGTGGATGCCACGCTCAGGGGCACGAACTGCAGTTTACAAAGTGGCCAGCAGCGCTGCCTGCCGCCACGCATGGGCTGCCGCACTGGCATCTTCGCGCTGCTCGGCCAGCTGAGCCAAAGCTTTCCAGGCGCTGGCTTTGAGTTGCGTATCTTGCAAGCGCGTCACGGCCGTTTGCAACAATTGCTCGCCCTTGCCCCACAGCTGGCGCTGCAGGCAAGCCATACCGGCCATGTATTGCAGGCGTGGTTCTTGGGGGGCTGTGCGCTGTGCACTTTCGATGCGGCCCAGCCAGTCACTGTCGAGATCCCCAAGCGCTGCTTGCAATGTGGTCAGCAAGCGCTGCGACTGCTGGGCGGGCAAGGAAGACGGTGAGCGCACAAATTGCTCCCATACGGGCAGCAGCCACGCGCGGGCCTGTGCAGCTTGTCCTTGGAGCTGCAGCAAATGTTGGGCGGCACACAGGGCCAGCTCTGGATCATTGCGTTCATCAGGCTGCAGCTGGTTCCACACACGCTGTAATTGCTCGGCATCGTGGGTGCCCATCAGCTCTTCAATCAGCAGACCGCGAATGATGCTGTGCGCGGCATGCACCGACAAGCCGCCATGCTTGGCCAGCAGGCGTGCAGTTTCGAGTGCAGCTTGGTTTTGGTGGGCCAAGCGGCTGGCTTTAAGCTGGATGCGCAATGCCATTGTGCGGCGCGATGCGCCGGGTGGAAGAAGGGACAACCGCTCTAAAGCTTCCAAGGGTTCACGGTCGTCCAAAGCCCAGCGTGCAGCACGCAACTGGGCGCCTTCATGGACTTCTTGCTGCTGCTGTGTTCCGTTGGCAGGTGCATCCAGCAAAGCTTGCTCGTAATGGCTGTCGCGCGTAGCGGTGTCGCGCAAAGCGTGGGCGCTGTCAGCCAGCAGCATGTGCGCAATGGCCCGCAGACTGGCGTCTTGCGGCACTTGCGTGTGTTCCGCCCGCAGCTCGTCGCTGAGCTTGAGCAGTGACTGCGCGGACTTGCGTGCACGCACATAGCGCCCAGCCTGCAGGTGCGACATGCTTTCGATCAGGCTTTGGTACATGGTGCGTTCTTTTTGCTGCAGTCGCCAGCGCTTGGCCTGGTGTGGCAGCATGACCAAGGTCGCAAAACCGCGCAGCGCTGCATAAAACACCACAAACAGCGTGAGCAAAGTCAACAAGACCAGATTCAAAGACACATCGAGGCGGTACGGTGCCCAGAAGAAGGACACCATGCCGTCGTTGTTACCGGCAAACAGGGCAAGGGCCACTGCCAGGGCAAACAGACCAACAAACCAAATGGCTGCGCGCATCATGGGTGAAAGCTCCTCGTGCGCTCAGATTCCGCCAGCGGCGGTGGAAAGCGCCGTCAGCGACTCATGCAGCGTGGGTTGCTGCGAGGTCTGCAAGTGCGCCTGTAGCTGGGCCAGTACGGTTTGTGCCTGGTGGGTGCGGCGTGAACCATTGTCAAAGTATTTGGTCAGCGCTGTTTGGGCTGCGCCAATGTCGGCGCGCGCTGCATCAAACTGTCGCGCCAGCACAGCCAAACGTGCATTGAGCAGTTTGAGTTTGAGGTTTTCGCGCAGAAAGAACGCTTGCTCGGGCGCCATCAGCATGGCCTCGGCGTTTTGGATGTGGCTCACGCGCATCAGCTCTTGGGCTTCGCTGCGTGTGGCCAGCCATATTTTCTGCGCCCACTGGCTCCACCACTGCCATTGTGTAGGGGTGTAGGCAGCAGTGTCTTTAGCCATGGCAGCTGGCTCGGGCGAGGTGCGCACAGGCTGGCGCAAAGCAGGGGGTACAGGCGCGCCATTGGCAACGTGCAAATCGTCTACCAAGCGCACCACATCATCCAGGCGTGCCAACAAGCTGGCTGTGTCGGCCACCGCTGTCTGCGACATACGTTCCAGATCTCGTTCCATGGCTTGCTGCACAGGCACCAAGCGTGGCTGGGCAGCGCGCTCCAAGCGTTTGATGCTGCTTTGCAAGGCAGCGACCAAGGGTTCGGTGCTGCCTGTCAGCTGGGCTTGTTGCTGGGCCATGCGCACCGCGGTTTCTAAATCCACCACCAGCGTCTCATCGCGCGAGCGCGTCAGGTTTTGCACCAGTGCATCCAACTGGCCGCGTTGCAGGCTGACTTCGTTGACACGCGCCTCCATCACCGAGAGCTTGGCGGCTGCATCGCGTACCAGATCTTGGGATTCGCGGGCCAGAGCACGCGCTTCAATGGCTTGGTTGGAAGCTTCGGCGGTTTGTTTGGCCAACTGCTCTTGCATGCCGCTGACTTTTTGCCAGAGCATCACGCTGGCTCCCAAACCTAATGCAGCAACGATCAATGACAGCCACGTCCACCCAGGGGCCGCAGGCTGAGGTGCGGAGCGGTAGGGGGCGTGCTCTTCAAAAGGCACGGCCTGAGAGGGAATGGATTCACCGTCAGAAGAGGTCATGGCAATGATTTTATCGAGGCAGCAATGGCGGTCACGGTTGGCTGGGTGTCGATCACGCGGCCAAACCCTGCGTGCATCGCCTGTTGGGCAATGCGGGGATGGGTGCAAAGCGCAGTATGCGCCTGCCAGTCTGCTTGTGGGGTGAGCTGGCGCAAATGGCTGATGCATTCAGAGCTGCTGAACAGCCACAACGCCGACTGCGCGCGCAAAGCCTGAATGTGATCCAGCAACGCTGG
>JBJEZV010000047.1:0-4724 GCA_051887595.1 Comamonas sp. | reverse complement strand
CCAAGGGCTGCTGGGCATCCAGCAGAGCTTGCGCCGTGCCTGGACCCGGTGCCCATAAGCGTGTGGTGGCCGGCAGGTGTAAGCCTTGGTCGTGCAGCCGGTCGAAAAAGTAGCGCACCGCGTTGCCGCTGACAAACATCACCGCCTGAAAGCTCGCCAGTTGCGCCAGCGCTTGCTGGACTGCGGCTTGCGCCGCTGGGTGGGTGCAAGGGCCGATTTCCATCAGCGGAACAGCGCATGCCCCACAGCCTTGGGCCGTCAGCCGCTGCACCCATTGTTGGGCTTCAGGTTGTGGGCGTGTGACGACCACGTGTCTCATGCCAGCCGTTCAATGTGCGTTGCTGACACGTGCGCCACGCTCTTGCAAGGCTTGTGCTACAGCACTGCCCAAAGCCTCGGCTTCTTGCAATGTGCGCACGGGGGCATGCAGTTGCACCTTGATGAGGGCTTGCACCCCTTCAGGATCGCCCCAGGCCGCATCCAGGTGCATCTGTTCACCGTCCAACACTGCGTGCGCAGCGAGCGGCACCGAGCAACTGCCGCCCATGCCGCGGCTGACTGCACGCTCGGCCGCAACGCGCAGCCATGTCGGCTGGTGCGCCAATGGTGCAAGGGCTTGCGCCAAGTCTTGGCGATCGGTGCGGATTTCAATGCCCAGCGCGCCTTGGCCCGCTGCTGGCAGCATCTGCTGGGGTTCGAAAATGCTGCGAATGCGTGAAGAAAGCCCCAGGCGCTTCAGGCCTGCGGCTGCCAAGACGATGGCGTCGTACTGGCCTTCGTCGAGCTTGCGCAATCGCGTGTCTAGATTGCCACGCAAAGGTTCAATCTTGAGATCAGGACGTAAGGCTTGCAGCAATACCTGGCGGCGCAGGCTGGAGGTGCCGACGACAGCCCCTTGGGGCAGCGCTTGAAGATGCTCATAGCGTCCAGACACAAAAGCGTCGCGAGGGTCTTCGCGCTCCATGACGCAGGCTAGGCTAAAGCCTTCGGGCATGTCCATGGGCACATCCTTGAGCGAATGCACTGCAATGTGGGCGCGACCTTGCTCCAGAGCCACTTCCAGCTCTTTCACAAACAGCCCTTTGCCGCCGACTTTGGACAGTGAGCGGTCCAAGATCTGGTCGCCCTTGGTGGTCATGCCCAGCAATTCCACGGGCAAGCCTTGGGCTTGCAGCAAAGCTTTGACGTGCTCAGCCTGCCAAAGCGCTAAACGGCTTTCCCGGGTGGCGATGATGAGGGGGGCGGTGGTGGTAGCTACTGTCATAAATCTCAATGCGCTGGCTGTGGGCCGTCGGTTCAGCAGGCGATGCTAGCATGCACCGTTGCCATCAACCCGGTGTGGAGTATTGCCAGAAATGACCGCTGCCATTAAGAAAGACAAAGATCCTGCTGGTGCCGCCTTGGCCGCCAAGAGCGCGCGCAAATCGGACAAAGACGCACCGCTGATGGAGGATATTCGGCTGCTGGGCCGCATTTTGGGCGACATCATCCGTGAGCAAGAGGGCGATCAGGTGTTTGAGTTGATCGAGCAGGTGCGCCAGCTGTCGGTCAGTTTTCGGCGCCATCATGACCCCGAGGCGGATAAAGCCCTCAAAAAACTGCTCAAGGGTCTGAGCACCGACCAGACGGTCAGTGTCATTCGCGCCTTCACCTATTTTTCGCATTTGGCCAATTTGGCCGAAGATCGTCACCACATTCGCCGCCGCGCCGTGCACGAGCGCGCAGGCAACACGCAAGAGGGCAGCTTGGAAGTGGCGCTGTCGCGGCTGCGTTGGGCAGGCATCACGCCCGATGAAGTGGCGCAGACGCTGGCGCAAGCCTATGTCTCTCCGGTGCTCACGGCCCACCCCACGGAGGTGCAGCGCCAAAGTATTTTGCAGGCCGAGCACGACATTGCCGAGCTGTTGGCGCAGCGCGATGACATCCTGGCGCGGGCGCAGCTGTTCAACAGTGCCAAAGATGCGCTGACGCCACGCCAGCTCGCACACAACGAAGCCGTGTTGCGCGCCCGGGTCGCGCAGCTGTGGCAAACACGCTTGCTGCGCTATTCCAAGCTGACCGTAGCCGATGAGATTGAAAACGCCCTCAGTTACTACGAGGCGACGTTCTTGCGCGAAGTCCCCAAGCTGTACGCGACCCTGGAAGCCGAACTAGGTACCCGCGAGATCGCCAGCTTTTTGCGCATGGGCCAATGGATTGGTGGCGACCGCGACGGTAACCCGCATGTCAACGCGCAAACGCTGGAGCTGGCATTGCGCCGCCAAAGCGAAGTGGTGCTGCGCCACTACTTGACGGAGGTGCACTATCTAGGCGGCGAGCTTTCCATCTCTGCACGATTGGTGGATGTGTCTCCTGCTTTGCAAGCCTTGGCCAACGCCTCACCGGACAGTAACCCGCATCGGCAAGATGAGCCTTACCGCCGTGCACTGACGGGCATTTATGCGCGTCTTGCGGCGACGCTGCAAGCACTGACAGGACGGCAAGCTGCGCGCCATGCCGTAGCGCCGCAGAACCCGTATGTGGATGCGCAGGAGTTCGTGGCCGATTTGCTGGTGATCGATGCCTCGCTGCGCAGCCACCATGGTGCCAGTTTGGCGGTGCAGCGCTTGCATCCGCTGATACGGGCTGTGCAGGTGTTTGGCTTTCACCTCAGTACGGTGGACTTGCGCCAAAGCTCGGACAAGCACGAAGCGGTGGTTGCAGAGTTGCTTGCGGCTGCGCGGTTGGAGCCAGCGTACGCACAGCTTGATGAAGCAGCAAAGTGTGCGCTGCTGACGCAGTTGCTCAACGATGCGCGTGCACTGCGCGTGTATGGCCATCGCTACTCGGAGCTGGCCCGCAGTGAGCTAGATATCTTTGAAATGGCGCGCAGCCTGCGAGCACGCTATGGACGTGATGCCATCGTGCACTACATCATCAGCCACACAGAAAGTGTGAGCGATCTGCTGGAAGTGCTGCTGCTGCAAAAAGAGGTAGGGCTGATGCAAGGCAGCCTGGACCAGTCCGATGCCACGCTGAATCTGGTGGTGGTGCCGTTGTTTGAAACCATCGAAGATTTACGTGCCAGCGCGGAGATCATGCGTGGCTACTTCGCCGTGCCGGGCGTAGCTGCGCTGCTGCAGCGTTCAGGCGGCGTCCAAGACATCATGCTGGGCTATAGCGACAGCAACAAAGATGGCGGAATCTTTACCAGCAATTGGGAGTTGTACCGTGCCGAGCTGGCGCTGGTGGAGTTGTTTGACCAGTTGCAATCACCGCACGGATTGCGGCTGCGCATGTTCCATGGTCGGGGGGGCACCGTAGGGCGTGGTGGTGGCCCGAGTTACCAGGCGATTTTGGCGCAGCCACCGGGCACGGTGCGCGGACAGATTCGCCTGACAGAGCAGGGCGAGGTGATTGCCTCCAAATATGCCAACCCCGAAATTGGCCGCCGCAATTTAGAAACCCTGGTCGCGGCCACCTTGGAAGCCACCTTGCTGCAGCCCACCAAACCTGCCAGCAAGCAGTTCTTGCAGGCGGCCGAGCAGCTGTCGCAGGCCAGCATGGCGGCTTACCGCAAGCTGGTGTATGAGACGCACGGTTTTGCAGAGTATTTTTTCAGCGCCACGCCGATTCGTGAAATTGCCGAGCTGCACATTGGCTCGCGTCCAGCCTCGCGCAAAGCCACGCAGGCCATTGAAGATTTGCGCGCCATTCCTTGGGGGTTTAGCTGGGGCCAGTGCCGGGTCACCTTGCCGGGCTGGTATGGATTTGGTGCCGCGGTGGAAGCCTTTGTGCAGCAGCCGGGCAGTGATGCCAAGCGCCAATGGGCGCTGCTGCAAAAGATGTACCGCCAGTGGCCATTTTTTCGCACCTTGCTGTCCAATATGGACATGGTCATGGCCAAGAGCGATTTGGCGCTGGCCTCGCGCTACAGCGAGCTGGTGGCCGATACCCGTTTGCGCAAGCGCATCTTCTCCAGCATCGAAGCTGAATGGCTGCGCACGGCCCAGGCGCTGGCGCAGATTTCGGGTGAGCACGACCGTCTGGCCAGCAACCCTGCGCTGGCACGTTCCATTCGCCACCGCTTTCCTTATATCGATCCCTTGCACCACCTGCAGGTGGAGTTGGTACGCCGCTGGCGTGCCGGGCAGACGGATGAGCGTTTGAAAAACGGCATCCATATCTCGATCAATGGCATTGCTGCGGGCCTGCGCAACACGGGCTAAAGCACAAAGAAAAAGGCCTGCATCGCAAGATGCAGGCCCGGCCTCCTCCGCCCTGGTGGGTCCCAGAGCATCCTCATTTGTTGGTTGGCATCTCACTTGGCAGAACTGCTGTGTGGATGCGATGGAGTGATTGTAGGAGGCAATCGTGCGCTTGTGTCACCTGTTAGTGTTTTTAGCTAAAAGATGTCTTATATAAAACATCTTTTCTTTTGATGTTAAAAGCAGTCCATTGGTGTAGTGATTGATGGTTTAAGTTATTGATTTTTGTTGTTTTTATGGCTTTCAGTAATTTTTGAAAACTATCAATCAAGCAAAATTTTTCTGCAATACTCGATCGATGTAATCAGTCTTTGCATGTAAAAAATGCTGCTTTTCAGCTCGTCGCCGCAGCGTTCAGACGAGGTTGGGCGCCATGCGCTGGGCGCGCAAACAATAGCCATGCTGGCATCGCAACATAAAAAACAGAAAAAGCATAGCTTTGTGCCTGCGCCATACATAGTTTTCCAATAGTTTTAT
>JBJEZV010000046.1:18815-20988 GCA_051887595.1 Comamonas sp. | reverse complement strand
ATGTGACTTTTCAGTCCATTTCAACCCTAGGACTTTGATGTGCAGGCCACCGTGTAGTACCTAAAGCACGCCTGAAGCATTTGCGGCGTTTATTGACAAAGAGTCGCAGCTCCTGAGCAAGGTGATTGCTGAAGAAAATATCAAGGCTGACTAATTGCCAATAAGGGCTACCCAACTTCACGCCTTACTTTGCTTGGTAGCCCTTCTTTCACCCAACGTGGAAACCACCGCACATACAGCAGCTCAAACACCAGTTCCACCAGGGTTTGCATAACGATCACCGCTGGCAACACCGGCATGGCTCCAGGCACGGCCAGCGCCATGGGCAACACCACCAACGCATTGCGTGTGCTGCCGCTGAACATGACGGCGCGCGTGGCAGCAGGTGCTGTGCCCACGGCTCGGCCAACCAACCAACTCACCCACGGAGCCAAGACCGCAAATGCTAGGTAAAGCGGCAAGACTGCCCAAGCCGCATGGCGTGCAGCATCGAGCTGCGGCATGACGGCAACCATCACCACCAGCAATACCAAAGCCGTGGCAGGCACAGGCGCCAAGCCCAAAACGTGTTCCATGCGTGCAAGGGGCGCACAACGCGGAGCGAGAGTTTGCACAGTCGCGGCCAACAGCAGCGGCAGCGCAATCAAGGTGACAAAAGCCATCACCAGTGTTGACACCTGTAAGCCTTGTGCAGCCTGCGCCCCCATGAACCACGGCACATACACCGGCAACAGCACCATTTGCAACAGCAGCAGCACGGGCGTGGCAGCCAGCAGCGAGGCGGCATCGGCCTTGCCCAGATAAGCAAAGGTGACCACATAGTCCACGCAGGGCGCCAACAACACCAGCAGTACGCCCAGCAGCATGAGCTGGTCACTGGGCCATAAGGGCTGCAGCATCCACACCAGGGCAGGCACAGCCACAAAATTGGTCAGCAGCAATGCCCCCATGAAACGCGGCTGCTGCCACGCTCGCGCGAGCTGTGACAGGGGCACTTGCAAGAAAGTGACAAAGAGCATCACCGCCAGCGCGGGATTAATGGCGTGCTGCCAATGGGCCGCGCCAGGTAGCACCAGCCCGAGCAACATGCCCAGCGCCACTGCGGCGGCATACAACAGCGCTTGCCAGCGCTCCAGTGTGTCTTTCATGGCGTCCTTAGGGCGGCAATGAATCTGCAGACCCAGATTGACCTGCCCAATTACCTATAACCATAGCTTCCAGCCTAGGCATGACAAGCTTTTGCAATATAAAAGTATTGGAAAACAAGTATCTACGCAGGCTAGCAGCTATGTATTTGGTAGTTTTAAGAGACAGATGGGCGGGAAGCGGCAGTGCCAGGCGCTTGCAAATATTGCGCCATGCCTTGGGCGGCCTGCACGCCTGTGGCAAAGCAGGCCGTCAGCAAATAGCCACCTGTGGGGGCTTCCCAATCGATCATCTCTCCAGCGCAAAACACACCGGGCAGCGCCTTGCACATCAGCTGCTCATTGAGCGAATGCCATTGCACACCACCGGCGGCGCTGATGGCTTCATCCATCGGCCGCGCAGCCACCACGGTGATGGGCAATTGCTTGATGCTGTGCGCCAGTTTGATGGGGTCGTGCATTTCCTCTTTGCTCAGCAACTCGTGCAGCAAGCCCATCTTGACACCATCCAACCCCAATCGGCCTTTGAGGTGGCTGGACAAACTGCGCGAGCCACGTGGGTGGCGCACTTGCTCCAGCACTTTCTCAGCGCTGAAGGCGGGCAGCAAATCCAGATGGAATGTGGCGTAGCCCTGGCGGTTGATGGCTTCGCGCAGCGCATGCGAGACGGCATACACCAAGCTGCCCTCCACGCCCGTGGCTGTGGCCACGAACTCGCCCCGGCGATCAAAACTGTGACCCAGCTCGTCGGTGAAACGAATCGCCACCGATTTGAGCGGCGCACCCGCAAAGCGCTCGGCAAAAAATGCGCTCCAGCCACGTGCAGGCGTCTCGCCTACACCGACCAGTTCTTTCAAAAAGCCGCGGCGCGTAGGGGCAGCTTCGGCATTATCCGGTGCGGCGCCCACATCAAAGCCGCAATTGGCCGATTGCAAGGGCGCAATATCCACACCGCGCGCTTGCAGCAGCGGCACCCATGCGCCGTCTGAGCCCAAACGCGACCAACTGCCACCGCCCAGCGCCAGCAA
>JBJEZV010000046.1:0-18715 GCA_051887595.1 Comamonas sp. | reverse complement strand
CCCATGCGCCGTCTGAGCCCAAACGCGACCAACTGCCACCGCCCAGCGCCAGCAAGGTAGCACTGGCCTGCACAGGCAGCACGCCTTCAAGGCTTTGCATCACCAACTGCTGCTGGTCGTTCCAGCCTTGCCACAGGTGGCGCATATGAAACTGCACGCCTTGGCTGCGCAAGCGCGTGAGCCAAGCACGTAGCAAAGGTGCGGCTTTCATATCGGTGGGGAACACCCGTCCGGAAGTGCCGACGAAGGTCTCAATCCCTAAGCCCTGCGCCCAGTCACGCAATTGCTGCGCGCCAAATTGCTCTAGCAAAGGTTGCAATTGCGGCTGGGCTTCGTAGTAGCGCTCAACAAAGCGCTCAAACGCTTCGGAGTGCGTCAGGTTCAAGCCACCCTTGCCTGCCAGCAAAAACTTGCGCCCGACCGATGCCTTGCCATCAAACACATGGACTTGCAAACCGCGCGCTGACAGTACCTCCGCCGCCATCAAGCCCGCAGGCCCTGCACCCACAATGGCTACATCACATTTCAACACTGGCAGCTCGGCAGCAGCAGACATACGGAACCCTAACTTGATAAACACACGGCGCACATGCGCCAAAGGGCAGGCAGCATAACGCCTGCGTGAAGACCATGGTCAGCCCCAGTCATGTAACGTGCCCTGCGGGCTATGGGCGTGATAGACGTTTTCGCCATCCCCAATACGTGCCCGGACTTTGGTTTCTGTCACAATTGCTGTAAGTCAACTCGCGTGCCCGACGGGCGCGCACGCCCCAACTCACAACAAGGAATTTCCATGGCAAGCGAACTCATCAAGCATGTGACAGACGCCAGCTTTGAATCTGATGTGCTGCAACCTGGCACCACCGTCCTGGTCGACTACTGGGCCGAATGGTGCGGTCCCTGCAAGATGATTGCCCCCATTTTGGATGACGTGGCCAAGACCTATGAAGGCAAGATCACCATCGCCAAGATGAATGTGGACGAAAACCGCGAAATCCCCGCCAAGTTCGGCATTCGCGGCATTCCTACACTGATGATCTTCAAGAACGGCGAACTGGTGGCCACCAAGGTCGGCGCTTTGGCCAAGCCTCAGCTGGCAGCTTTCATCGACCAGCACGTTGCCTAACGTTCTCTCCGGCATGGCACGCTCGCGCCATGCCACGTTACCCTGGCCCAGTGTTCAGCCGGGGTAACAACCATCGCTCACCGCCGGACACAAAGAGCACTAGCGGTTTGCAAAAAAATCCTGTCATAATCGAAACCTGATCACGGCCCGAAGCATTGGCGGCCGTTCTTGATCTTCACGGCAAGCCATCGACGTACTGCGCTTTCTCGCCGATTACTCTGGCACTAGCCACATCCCCAGATTCCTTTGAACTCCTCACTAGGAGTAACTCCAGATGCACCTTAACGAACTCAAGGCACTGCACGTGTCTGAAGTGTTGAAGCAGGCCGAAGCGCTTGAAATTGAAAACACCGGCCGCATGCGCAAGCAAGAGCTGATGTTCGCCATCATTAAAAAGCGCGCCAAAGCCGGCGAGCAAGTGTTTGCTGACGGCGTGCTGGAAATCCTGCCCGATGGCTTTGGCTTTCTGCGCAGCCCCGACACCAGCTTCACGGCCAGCACGGACGACATTTACATCTCGCCCAGCCAAGTGCGCCGCTTTAATCTGCACACCGGCGACATGATCGAAGGCGAAGTGCGCACACCCAAGGACGGTGAGCGCTACTTTGCCCTGACCAAGCTTGACAAGGTCAACGGCAACCCGCCCGAGCAAAACAAGCACAAGATGATGTTCGAGAACTTGACGCCGCTGTTCCCCAAGGAACAGATGAAGCTCGAGCGCGACATCAAGTCCGAAGAAAACATCACCGGTCGCATCATCGACATCATCGCCCCCATTGGCCGTGGCCAGCGCGCGCTGATTGTTGCCCCTCCCAAGAGCGGCAAGACCATGATGATGCAGCACATTGCCCACGCCATCACGGCCAACAACCCCGATGTGCACCTGATGGTGCTGCTGGTGGACGAGCGCCCTGAAGAAGTGACGGAAATGCAGCGCTCGGTGCGCGGTGAAATCATTGCATCGACTTTTGACGAGCCTGCTACGCGCCACGTTCACGTGGCCGAGATGGTGATCGAGCGCGCCAAGCGCCTGGTCGAGCTGAAAAAAGACGTAGTGATCTTGCTGGACTCCATCACCCGTTTGGCCCGCGCTTACAACAACGTGGTGCCTTCGTCGGGCAAGGTGCTCTCCGGCGGTGTGGACTCCAACGCCCTGCAGCGCCCCAAGCGTTTCTTCGGTGCTGCGCGCAATGTGGAAGAAGGCGGCTCGCTGACCATCATCGCCACTGCGCTGGTCGATACTGGCTCGCGCATGGACGAAGTGATCTTTGAAGAATTCAAGGGCACCGGCAACAGCGAAATCCACCTCAGCCGCCGCTTGTACGAAAAGCGCGTGTTCCCTGCGATCGAGCTGTCCAAGAGCGGCACACGTCGCGAAGAACTGCTGCTGCCACCCGAAGTGCTGCAAAAGACCCGCATCCTGCGCCAGTTCATGTACAACATGGACGAGATCGAGTCCATGGAGCTGATGCTCAAGAACATGAAGCAAACGAAGAACAACATCGAGTTCTTCGACATGATGCGCCGCGGCGGTTCTTAATCCCGCAGGTTTTGCAGAAAATCACAGCCCCCCGCTATAATGGGGGGCTTTTTCTTGCGGTAAGTATGTGGGATGCATTTTCGAAGCAAAGGTTGCTTTGGGTCCGACACGGCTGCCGCAGTTGACTAAAGGAAGATCATGAAAGAAGGCATCCACCCCGACTACCGCGAAGTTCTTTTCGTGGACATGTCCAACGGTTTCAAGTTCGTGACACGTTCGTGCGTGAACACCAAGGAAACCGAGACTTTTGAAGGCAAGGAATATCCTCTGTTCAAGCTGGATACCACTTCGGAATCGCACCCCTTCTACACTGGCACTCAAAAGTCGGTGGACAACATGGGCGGCCGTGTGGAGCGTTTCCGCAACCGCTTCGGCAAGAAGTAATTTTTTACTTTTCCGCCAAAAGGGCAGCCAGGGCAACCGGGCTGCCTTTTTTTCTTGGGGCCGTGCATGCGCTGGACGACAGCGACTTCGCCACAGTCATGGCATGCTTGAGCCCCAACATCTGTTTCCAATTTTGCTGTGCGCCTGATGTAGGTGCACCCAATGCTGCGTTTTCATGACCCCGCCCTCACCCGCCATCGTTGCCCAAAATGCTGTTCGCATCCTGCCCCGCTGGATCATGCTGCTGCTCTGCGCCGCCTATGTCTTGGCAGGCTTTGTGGGCAGAGAACCATGGCGCGAGGTGGACATGGCCGCCTTTGGGTATATGCAGGCCATGGCCTCAGGTGCCACCAGCTGGACGCAGCCTGTACTTGATGGCTTGCCACCGGAAGCACCCGGCCTGCTGCAGTACTGGCTAGGGGCCTGGGCCTTGCAATGGCTGCCCGCTTCGCTGCCAGACGATATGGTGGTGCGTCTGCCCTTCATGGGCATGCTGGCGCTGGCCTTGTGGTGCACATGGCGTGCTGTTTTCAGCTTGGCACGCACACCGGGCGCACAGCCCGTGGCCTTTGCGTTTGGTGGTGAGGCCTCGCCCATCGACTATGCACGCGCCATGGCCGATGGTGGCTTGCTGGCGCTGCTGGCCTGCCTGGGACTGGCGCAGTTATCGCACGAAACCAGCCACACCTTGCTGCAGCTGTGTGCCGTCTGCGCCGTGTTTTTTGCTGCAGCGTCGATGTGGTGGCAGCCGCGCATGGCGGCCGTGTGCGCGTTGCTGGGATTGCTGACGTTGTCTCTCGCAGGTGCTCCCGCATTGGCCGTGGTGCTGGGCATGGGCGGCTTGGTCATGGCTTTGTGGGCGCGCTCGCCCAAGTTGCCCCAGCGCTACAGCTGGGCCGCATGGTGGCTGCTGTCCATGGCTGTGGCTGCCAGTGCCGCTTGGGCATTGGGCTTGTGGGAGTACCGCCTGATCAATCCCTGGCAAGAAGGCAAAGACTGGCAAAGCGTCGCGCGTTTGTTGACCTGGTTCAGCTGGCCTGCTTGGCCGCTGGCCTTGTGGGCCCTGTGGCGCTGGCGATTGCAGTTGGCGCAGCCACGCCACAACGTGCATTTGGTCTGGCCACTCTGGCTGTGGGCCATGGCTGTGTTTTGCACCATTTTCACCAAGGATGGTGATCGCTCGCTGATTTTGTCGCTGCCTGCCATTGCCACCGTGGCTGTGTTTGCCTTGCCCACATTCAAGCGCAGCCTGGGTGCGCTGATGGATTGGCTCACCCTGTTTTTGTTCACGCTTTCAGCCATCACCATCTGGGTGGTGTGGATCTCGGTGCAAACCGGCGTGCCCGCCAAGCCTGCCGAGAACGTGCAACGCCTGGCCATTGGCTTTGAGCCATCATTCACGCTGTTTCCATTCTTGGTCGCGGTCGCTGCCACCATTGGCTGGTGCTTGCTGGTGGCTTGGCGCACACGCCGCCACCGCGCAGCCATTTGGAAAAGCCTGGCCGTGCCTGCGGGTGGGACCGTACTGGGCTGGGTGCTGCTGATGACTCTGTGGCTGCCCATGCTGGACTACGGCCGCAGCTATGCGCCCCACGTGGCTGCCGTGTCGCAAGTGCTACCTGCCGATGTGCGCTGCGTACAGACCTTGGGGCTGGATGCCGGCTGGCGCACAGCTTTGCGTTTTCATGGCAAATGGCAGGTTCGATTGCACGGCAGTGAGGGCGCTTCGTCATGCGAATGGCTGATTGCGACTCCAGCAACATGGTCAGCGATAGACAACGCTGAATCCCAGCATTGGACACTGGTGCGCAATGTGTCACGCCCGACCGAGCGCAAAGACCAGCTGCTGGTGCTGCGCCGTCTGCCTTAACCAATTGAGAGTGATGCATGGGTGAAATTGCCACGATTGCGCGGCATGCTGGCACGGTGTTGGCGGGCCAGCTGGCCGTGATGGCATTTGGGGTGACAGACACCATTGTCGCGGGCCGCTATTCATCAGAAGCTTTGGCGGCGCTGTCCGTGGCTTCTGCGGTTTTTGTGAGCGTTTATGTCTCACTCATGGGCATTTTGCAAGCGCTGCTGCCCATTTGGGCCGAGCAACACGGCCGGGGCGAAACCACCGCCATTGGCCGATCGTTTCGGCAGTCGCTGTACCTGGCGCTGGGCTTTACGGTGCTGGGCTTTACGGTGCTGGGCATGCTGGTGCTGCTCTTCCCTGGCCCCTTGCTGGAGTGGACGCAGGTGCCCGAAGCCATGCAAGACGATGTGCGCAGCTACCTGATCATTGTGGGCTGGGCTCTGCCCTCGGCCATGTTCTTTCGGCTCTACACCACGCTCAACCAGGCCTTAGGCCATCCGCAACTGGTGACGTGGCTGCAAGTGGGCGCGCTGGCGGGCAAGGTGCCGCTGTCGATCTGGCTGACCTTTGGTGGCTGGGGCATTGAACCCCAGGGTGCTGCGGGATGTGCCTGGGCCACATTGATCGTGGACTATGCAATTGCCATCGTGGCCATTGGGTTGATGCGCAGCCAGCGCCTGTATGAGCCGCTGCAGTTGTGGCTGCCGATGGAAAAGCCTGATTGGCAGCGATTGGCTGCATTCTTGCGTTTGGGTGTGCCCGCCGGGCTGTCGATCTTGGTGGAAGTGACATCCTTTACGCTGGTGGCTCTGTTCGTGGCACGACAAGGCGCTTTGTCTGCGGCCAGCCACCAGATCGCTTCGAACTTAGCGGCGGTGTGCTACATGTTGCCGTTGTCGTTGGGTATTGCCATCAGCGCCCGCGTGAGCTGGTGGCGCGGTGCAGGCGATGAAGCACAGGCCCAAAAGCTGGCCTGGTTGGGCATTCGCATTGCCGTGGTCAGCGGCGCGGTGCTATCGGGCAGCTTGCTGCTGCTGCGCCACGCCATTCCGCAGATTTACACCCCCGATCCCGCTGTGATTGCGCTCACCTCCAGCTTGCTGCTGTGGGTAGCGCTCTACCACGCAGCCGACAGCGTGCAGTGCGTGTGCATCTTCTTGCTGCGTTGCTGGCGTGTGACCATCATGCCGTTGATCGTTTATTGCGGACTGCTATGGGGCGGCGCGCTGGCGGGCGGCTACTGGTTTGCTTACAAAAGTGAAGCTACTAGCCCTTACTGGAACAGCGTTCCAACACCTTTTTGGATTGGAAGTGGCTCTGCACTTTGGGTAGTAGCTCTGATCTTTATAGTATTGATGCACCGCACGCTGCGCGCGCAGCGTTTATGACGCAGCCTGCGCCGGACGCAGGCGCTGGGCAGGAAACACGGCGCTGAATGTTGCCCCCGCGCCCAGTTGGCTGTGGATGTCCAGCCGGGCACAGTGGCGCTGCAAAGCGTGTTTGACGATGGCCAGCCCCAGGCCGGTGCCGCCGGTATCGCGCGATCGGCTGCGGTCCACGCGATAAAAGCGCTCGGTCAGGCGGCTGATGTGTGCAGGATCAATTCCCGGCCCCGAATCCTTGACCCACAAACGCGCGCTGCCATCGGACTGCAGCTCCCAGCCCACGCGCACGCTGCCGCCTGCAGGCGTGTAGCGCAAGGCATTACTGATGAGGTTAGAGAACGCGCTGATGAGCTCTGCCTGCACCCCGGCCAATTCCCAGTCCATGCCGGGCGCGCCATCGGCGGGGAACTCAATCACATGCCGATCTTGCACACCTTTGTGCAAATGCTTGGACAGTGCATGGGCCTCCACCTCGCACTGGCGCAACAAACTGGCAACGGGCACCCAGTCGCTGTAGCCAGGCAAGGGGCTACCCTCTAAGCGCGAAAGCGTCAACAAGTCTTGCACCAAGTTTTGCATGCGCGCTGATTGTTGCGCCATCAGATGCAAGTAATGCTTTTGCTCGCTGGGCGACAGATCCAGGGTTTGCAGCGTCTCCACAAAACCCACCAGCACCGTCAGCGGTGTGCGGATTTCGTGCGACACATTGGCCACAAAGTCGCGGCGCATGGCATCGGCCTGCTCCAGCGCCGTAATGTCGCGCGCCAGCATCAGGTGGCGGCCATCGCCATACGGGTAAATGTGCACCGACAGCATCACCGGGCGCGTAGGTGAACTGTCACGCCCAGGCATGATGATGTGCTGAGAAAAATCTTGCTCTGCCCAATAACGGCTAAATGCCGGATCGCGGACCAGATTACCCACCGATTGCGCAATGTCGCGCTGTGCATCAAAGCCAAAGTGGCGCTCGGCCATCTGGTTGCACCATTCGATGTGCCCGCGCGCATCCAGCAGCACCAGGCCGTTCGGGCTGGCTTGCAAGGCCGCCAAAATGTCTTGCACCCGCTGCTCTGCCGCAGCAGCGAGCTGGTCGTGGCTACGCACGGCACGGCGCACGTAGGTGGCGATCATGCCCCAGACCCCGGGCACGCCCGCAGAGACGCTAAAGTCCCCAGCCATCAACCAGCGCCGTAACCGTCGCACCTGCCACTGATCCCAAAGCAGGCACAGCCAGGTGGCGATCACCACGCCGGCCAGCGCCCCCCACGCACCCCAGAGCCACCAAGCCAACGCGGCCAGCAACACCTGCAGTCCCACCACCTCCAGCCATCGCCATGCCATGCTGTTCTTTACTCCGCCAAGTTATCGGTCAGGCGATAGCCTGCGCCGCGCACGGTTTCGACCATCTTGCCCGCAGCGCCCAAGGCTTCACGCAAGCGCTTGATGTGAACATCCACGGTGCGCTCTTCAATAAAGACATGGTCGCCCCACACCTTGTCGAGCAACTGCGCACGGCTATGCACACGTTCGGGATGGTGCATGAGGTGGTTGAGCAGCTTGAACTCGGTCGGCCCCAGTTTGAGCAATTGCTCATCGAAGGTCACGCGGTAGGTATTGCCATCAAGCACCAAGCGCCCCACTTGCACGCGTTCACCAGCTTGCTCAGGCATGCGGCGGCGCAACACAGCGCGAATGCGCGCCAGCAGCTCCTGCGTGGAAAAGGGTTTGGTGATGTAGTCATCCGCCCCCGCATCCAGGCCAGCAATTTTGTCGGGCTCATCACCACGTGCAGTGAGCATCAAAATAGGCACTTGCTTGCTGCGCGGATCTGTACGCCATTTGCGCGCCAGATTCAGGCCACTGGAGCCGCCGGGTAGCATCCAGTCCAGCAAAATTACATCGGGCAAGGCGGCATCGATCTCGCGCTGCGCACTCACGCCGTCTTCAGCCCACACGGGCGTAAAGCCGTTGTGGCGCAGGTTGACCGCGATCAGCTCGGCAATCGCTGGTTCATCTTCCACAATCAATACTTGCGGCAACTTCTTCATGCTTGGGCACCTTAACGCACAGCGGATTCAATGACATCCATGGACTGGTGGCGAATGTCTTTGCCTTCAACCAAATAGATGATGAGCTCAGCCACATTTTTGGAATGGTCGCCAATGCGCTCAATCGCTTTGGCCAGGAACAACAAATCCAGACTGGCCGAGATGGTGCGGGGATCTTCCATCATGTAGGTAATGAGTTTGCGCACAAAGCCGTCAAACTCATCATCGATCAAATCGTCTTCTTTCAAAATCGCCAGCGCGGTTTTGGTATCCAAGCGCGCCAGGGCATCCAAGGCTTTGCGCAGCAGGGCCGAGGCCATCTCAGCCGCCACACGCAACTCGCCCGATGGCAAGGCCCGGGCTGAGCCACTTTCAATGATCGAGGCCACCATACGCGCCATCTTGTGGGCCTCATCGCCCATGCGCTCTAAATTGGCCGTGACTTTGGAAAATGCCATCAGCAAACGCAAGTCACGCGCGGTCGGCTGGCGGCGTCCAATGATGGAGGACAGCTCGTAATCAATCTCCACTTCCATGGCATTGACGCGCTCTTCCATGGCGGCCACTTGCGCCACCGCTTCCAGGTTGAATTGCGTCAGGGCATAAATGGCTTGGGTGATTTGCCGCTCCACCAGACCACCCAGCTCCATGACGCGCGAAGAGATGCGGTGCAGCTCACTGTCAAACTGCGTAGACAAATGCTTGTGGGTCATTGAGAACTCCTGTGCAATCAGCCAAAACGGCCGGTGATGTAGTCTTCGGTTTCACGGCGCTGGGGTTTGAAGAACATCTGTTCTGTGGGCCCAAACTCCATTAAATCGCCCAGATACATATACGCGGTGTAGTCACTGCAACGCGCGGCTTGCTGCATGTTGTGCGTAACGATGACCACGGTGTAGTCGTTCTTGAGCTCGGCAATCAACTCTTCCACCTTGGCCGTTGAAATAGGGTCCAAGGCCGAGCAAGGCTCGTCGAGCAACAGCACTTCAGGCTTGATGGCAATACCGCGCGCAATGCACAGGCGCTGCTGCTGGCCGCCCGACAAGCTGGCGCCGCTTTGGTGCAGCTTGTCTTTGACTTCGCCCCACAACGCCGCTTTGCGCAGCGCCCATTCGACACGCTCGTCCATGTCTGCTGCATCAAGGCTTTCAAACAGCTTCACGCCGAAAGCGATGTTGTCGTAGATCGACATGGGAAACGGCGTGGGCTTTTGAAACACCATGCCTACCTTGGCACGGATCAAGGCCACGTCGAGCTTGCTGGTGAGCAGGTTTTCACCGTCGAGCAAGATTTCGCCTTCGGCACGCTGCTCCGGGTAGAGCTCATACATGCGGTTAAAGGTGCGCAGCAAGGTGGACTTGCCGCATCCCGAAGGGCCAATAAAGGCAGTGACCTGCTTTTCTGGAATTTCCAAATTGATGTTCTTGAGCGCATGGAACTTGCCGTAATAGAAGTTCAGGTTGCGCACAGACAACTTGGCATTGCCCGCAATGGGCGCAATCGCAGCAGGTGCGGTCAGGGTTGCAATCGACATATCGAATCCTTGCAGTCTTTACTTCTGGCGGGTGAGGAAACGCGCCAAGATGTTCAGGCCCAAAACGGCCAAAGTAATCAGGAACACGCCAGCCCATGCCAGCTGCTGCCAGTTTTCATAGGGGCTCATGGCGAACTTGAAGATGGTCACAGGCAAGCTGGCCATGGGCTTGGACAGATCGCCATTCCAGAACTGGTTGTTCAGGGCCGTAAACAGCAGCGGCGCGGTCTCACCCGCAATGCGTGCCACGGCCAGCAGCACGCCAGTAATGACACCCGCACGGGCCGCGCGCAACGTGATGGAGCTGATCACTTTCCACTTAGGTGTTCCCAGCGCATAAGCCGCTTCTCGCAATGCCGAAGGCACCAGCGTGAGCATGTTCTCCGTGGTGCGAATCACCACCGGAATCACAATCAGCGCCAGCGCCACAATGCCCGCATAGGCCGAAAAGCTCTTGAATTTGGCCACCACCATGGCGTAGACAAACAGACCGATCACGATGGAGGGCGCCGACAACAAAATGTCATTCACAAAGCGTGTGGTGCTGGCCAGCCAGCTGCGCTGGTCGTATTCCGCCAAATACACGCCCGCCATGACGCCAATGGGCGTGCCTACAAAGGTTGCCAGCATCACCATCACGAATGAGCCAAAGATGGCATTGGCCAAACCGCCTACCTCGTTGGGCGGAGGCGTCATTTCTGTGAACAGCGCCAAGCTCAGCCCGCCGATGCCCAAGGTGATGGTTTCCCACAAAATCCAGATCAGCCAGAACACGCCAAACGCCATGGCACCCAATGACAGGCCTAGTGCGACTTGGTTCACACGCTTGCGGCGGGCATAGCGTGCCTCGCGGCTGGCTTGCAGGTGCTGCGCGTCCATGATTTTTTTGCTGGATGTGCTCATGTGCGGGCTCCTTCATTCTTCTTGAGTCGGCTGAGCAGCAGCTTAGAGCACGCCAGCACCACAAAAGTAATAAAGAACAAGGCCAGTCCCAGGTAAATCAGCGAGGCTTGGTGCAGGCCTTCACCGGCCTCTGCAAACTCATTGGCCAAGGCAGAGGTAATGCTGTTGGCGGCTTCAAACATGGACAGCGACGTCAGCTGGTTCATGTTGCCGATCACAAACGTCACGGCCATGGTCTCACCCAATGCGCGCCCCAAGCCCAGCATGATGCCGCCCAGCACCCCGGCTTTGGTATAGGGCAGCACTACCTTCCACACCACTTCCCAGGTGGTTGCACCCAAGCCGTAAGCAGATTCCTTGAGCAAGGCGGGTGTGACTTCAAACACATCGCGCATCACGGAGGCGATGAAGGGAATGATCATGATGGCCAAGATGATGCCGGCCGACAAAATACCGATACCTACCGGCGGCCCCGACACCAGTGCGCCCAGATACGGCACACCATCCAGCAACTCTTGCAGGGGCTGCTGTACATAGGTGGCAAGCACGGGACCAAACACCATCAAGCCCCACATGCCATACACAATCGAAGGCACCGCTGCCAGCAACTCAATCGCAGTACCCAGCGGGCGGCGCAGCCAGCCTGGTGATAACTCGGTCAAAAACAGGGCAATGCCAAAACTCACCGGCACCGCAATCACCAGCGCGATCAGCGAGGTCATCAAGGTGCCGTAAATCATCACCAGACCACCGTACTGGTCTTGCACAGGGTCCCACTCAGTGCTGAGGAAAAAGCCCAGACCATATTCCTTGATGGCAGGCCATGCTCCCACCAGCAATGACCCCATGATGGCCAGCAGCAGGCCCAGCGTGATCCAAGCAGCCGCTTTGGCCGCCCAAGCAAACAAACGATCCACCAAGGTGGCAGACAGCCAGCGATTGCGGCGCGGAGGCTGTGCGCGCTTCACTGCGGGGTGGGCGTCACTGGCCACGGTGCTGGCAGAAGACAGGGTTGAGGACACAGATGTCACCTCTTAACAAATAACAACACCTGCCAGATGCGCCATGCATCTGGCAGGTCGGAACGGCTAAATCCGTGGATTATTTCCAGGCAATCGACTGACCGGAACCATCTTTGATCTCACCCCAGGCTTTGAACACTTGCTCTTTGACCAAATCCGGCATGGGCACATAGTCCAAGCCGCTGGCCGTGCTGTCACCATTTTGGTAGGCCCATTCAAAGAACTTCAAGGTGGTGGCGGCTTGCGCAGGCTTTTCCTGGTTCTTGTGCATCAGGATAAAGGTGGCGCTGGTGATGGGCCAAGCATCCTTGCCGGGCTGCTCGGTCAAGATCTGGTAGAAGCTCTTGCTCCAGTCTGCGCCAGCTGCGGCCGCTTTGAAACTGGCTTCGTTAGGGGCCACAAACTGGCCTTCGCTGTTTTGCAGCAGCGCGTAAGTCAGCTTGTTTTGCTTCACATAGGCGTACTCTACATAGCCGATGGAGTTGGCCAGGCGCCCCACAAAAGCGGCCACGCCTTCATTGCCCTTGCCACCGGCGCCTGTGGGCCAGTTCACCGCCTTGCCTTCGCCAACCTTGGCCTTCCACTCGGCGTTCACTTTGCTCAGGTAGTTGGTGAAACCAAAAGTGGTGCCCGAGCCGTCAGCGCGGCGCACTGGCGAAATCTTGGCATCGGGCAGGTTCACACCAGGGTTCAGTGCAGTGATGGCAGGATCGTTCCACTTGGTGATCTTGCCCAGGTAAATATCACCCAGCAGCTGGCCATTAAGCTTGAGCTGGCCCGGCTGCACGCCCTTGATGTTGACCACAGGAACAATGCCACCAATCACAGTGGGAAACTGCACCAGACCCTTGGCTTGCAAGTCTGCGTCTTTCAAAGGCTCATCCGAAGCACCAAAGTCCACGGTTTTGGCTTCGATTTGCTTGATACCTGCGCTGGAGCCTACGGACTGGTAGTTGATCTTCACGCCCGTGGCCTTGTTGTAGTCAGCTGCCCACTTGGAATACAAGGGTGCTGGGAAGCTGGCACCTGCGCCAGTCGCTTCTTGCGCAGCCGCAACGTTAAGCAAACCTGCCGACACCAAAGCGCCAGTCACCAAAACACGCATCATGGACATTTTCACAAAAGCACCTCTTCAGTTAGGTTGCGTAAGCGGGTTGGATAAAAACTCGATAAGGTGAATGTAAAAAGCCTGTGTGACATGTCTGTGACATCGACTTCAACTGTCAAATTTGCCAAAAAACCACGTTGATCAGACGTCACTGTCCTGTCACTTCTTCGTCATGCGAGGGATGTAGCATGCCTGCCCTGCCCAACTTTTTGACTCCCTGTATGGCTGCTAAGCTGCACGCTTTGCACCGCTAGCAGACCTGCCCCATGAATACTGCGATTGCACTTGCTGCCGTTGACCTTGGCTCCAACAGTTTCCGCCTGGAAATTGGCAGCTATGAGCACCACCAAATTCATCGCGTCGAATACCTCAAAGAAACCGTGCGCCAAGGCAACGGACTCGATGCCAACCGGTATTTGACGCAAGAGTCCATGGAGCGCGGCTGGGCCTGCCTTGCACGGTTTGGCGAGCGCCTGCGTGGCTTTGAGCCCTCGCGTGTACGCGCCGTGGCCACGCAGACCCTTCGAGAAGCCCGCAACCGCGACGTATTTGTCGAACGCGCGAGCCAGCTGCTGGGCTTTCCCATTGAAGTCATCAGCGGCGAAGAAGAAGCAGCGCTAATCTACCGCGGCGTGGTCAGCCAGTTGCCCGCCTCACACGAACACCGTTTGGTGATTGACATTGGCGGGCGCTCGACCGAGTTTGTGCTGGGCCAAGGCAGCGCCACACAGGCTGTCGCGTCGTACCGCATTGGCAGCGTGGCCTGGACGGCGCGCTACTTTCCCGATGGTGTGTTGACGGCCGAGGCATTTCGCAATGCCGAGATCGCGGCACGCGCCGTGCTGGATGAGGCGCTGGAAACCTTCGCCCCCGGCAGCTGGGACATCGCCTACGCGTCTGCAGGCACGGCCAACGCCGTGGGGGAGACACTGGCCGCCCACGGGCAAGCCCAAGGTGTTATCACACGTGCGGGGCTGGATTGGTTGCAGCAACAGCTGCTGCGCGCCCAGCACATCGACCGTATCAAGCTCGAAGGCCTCAAAGAAGACCGCCGCCCCGTGGTGGCTGGAGGCTTGAGCGTCTTGCGCGCGATTTTTGATTTGCTGGGACTGGAGCGCATGCACATCGCCCAAGGCGCCCTGCGCATGGGCGTGCTGTACGGTTTGGTGGATGACCAAGCCCACCTGGGCGACATCCACACCACCAGCGTGCGCGGGCTCATGCAACGCTTTGGCGTACACGGTGCCCATGCGCGCCAGGTGGCAGAGACGGCCGAGCAACTGTGGTGCCAGCTCCATCCAGGCGTTGACAGTGTCCCACCCAGCCTGACTTGGGCGGCATTGCTGCACGAAGTGGGCTGCCGCATCTCGCGCAGCAACTACCACCGCCACAGCGCCTACGTCTTGGCGCATTGCAATGCGCCAGGTTTCGCAGAGGAAGAGCTACAGCGCTTGTCACAGCTGGTGCTGGGCCACCGCGGCAAACTCAAAAAAATGGAAGCGTGGATGCAAGACGATGCGCAAGCCGAAATGCTGCTGTGCCTGCGGCTGGCTGTCATTTTGTGCAACGCCCGCCGTGCTCCGGACCTGGAGGGCGTGACGCTGTCACGCCAAGACCTGGTGCTGCAGCTGCACACGCCGGCAGACTGGAGCCAGCGCTATCCGCTGAGCACCCAGCTGCTGCGCGATGAAGCCGAGGCGCTGGGCAAAACGCTATGGCGTTTGCAGATCCACAGAACAGACGCGGCAACTTACTAAAAAAGAGCACCTAGCCTATATAGATCAAGGTTTTGCAATAGTTTTATATTGCAAAAGCTTGCTGCACACAGGCATGGTGCTATGCTTCTAGGGCTCCGCAGCCTGAGTGGGTGCAATCCTAGAGCCTTAATTGCTGACTGCCCCATACCACTGCATCAATGCCATTTGTGCGCCCTTGCCGGTGGTGGGCAGCGGCGCAGGTGCATAACGGCCCTCGGGCAGCAGCGTCCAAGCGTCACGCTCGTCGTGCAAATAGGCCACCAGGCATTCGTCGATCACCCGCTGGCGCAGTGCGGGCACCTCGACCGGCCAAGCCAGCTCGACACGGCGTGTCATATTGCGGCGCATCCAGTCCGCACTCGACAAGTAGACATGCTCGTGCGTCGGCCCCCAGGCAAAGTAAAACACGCGCGAATGCTCCAAGAATCGCCCGATGATGGAACGCACGCGGATGTTGTCACTCACCCCTGGCACTTGCGCTGGCAACATGCACGCGCCGCGCACGATCAGGTCAATCTTGACGCCTGCCTGCCCCGCTTGCAGCAAGGCGCGAATGAGCACCTCATCAGTCAGCGCATTCGTCTTGACCACCACGCGCGCATATTCGCCGCGCTGCGCCGCCTGCTGACAGCTGCTCAGGTGCGCAAGCATCTTGGCTTGCAAATCGAAAGGCGCCATCACCAGCTTGCTCAACGTTGGCTTGACATTCGGACTGGCCAAATGGCGAAACACCGCATCCATGTCAGCCGTCAACTGCGCATCGCAGGTTAGATAACTCAGATCGGTGTACAGGCGGGCGGTCTTGGGGTTGTAGTTGCCTGTCGACAAATGCCCGTAGCGGCGCAAGCCACGCCCTTCGCGGCGCGTGATCAGCAGCATCTTGGCGTGCGTTTTCAAACCCACCACGCCATAAACCACCTGCGCGCCCACGGCCTCCAGTGCATCGGCCCAGTTGATGTTGGCTTCTTCGTCAAAGCGTGCTTTGAGTTCCACCACCGCCATCACTTCTTTGCCCATGCGCACGGCCTTGGCCAACAAATCCATCAGTTCGGACTTGGCCCCGGTGCGGTAGATGGTTTGCTTGATGGCCACCACCTGCGGGTCATGTACCGCCTCGCGCAGCAAGGCCAAAACCGCATCAAACTGCTCGAAGGGCTGGTGAATGAGCACGTCACGCCTGCGCATTTGCGGCATGATGGGCGACAGGGGCTTGAGCTGCCGCGGCCAGCTCGACTGCCACGGCGCAAACAGCATGGCAGGGTCGTTGACCAAGTCGATCAGCTCACCCAAACGCACTAAGTTCACGGGCCCAGGCACCTGAAACATCGCGGCCTTGGGCAAGCCAAACTCTTGCAGCAAGGTCTCGGCCAAAAAATCCGAGCATGGGGTGTTGACCTCTAAGCGCACCGCCTGTCCAAACTGGCGGTACGCCAGCTCGTGGCGCAAAGCAGTGCGCAGATCGTCCACCTCATCTTCTTCCACCAGCAACTCGGTGTTGCGCGTGACCCGAAACTGCACGGCTTCCAACACTTCGCGACCATCAAACAGCTCGCCAATGTGCGCGCGCACCATGCTCGACAAGCTGACAAACAGCCGCTGCTTGCCGCACAGCCTCGCAGGCAAGGCCATCAGGCGCGGCAGTGCACGCGGCAGTTTGACAATGGCCACAGCATTCGCACGCCCGAATGCATCATCGCCGCGCAACCGCACGACCAAATTGAGCGACTTGTTGGCCACCTGCGGAAACGGATGGGCCGGATCGAGCGCCACAGGCACCAACAGCGGTTTCACCGCACGCCGAAAGTGCTGCTGCACCCATTTGCGTTGCGCTGCTGTGCGCTGCGTGTGGGTGACGATGCGAATGCCCGCCTGTGCCAATGCCGGCACCAAAGCACTGTTGTAGAGCGTGTATTGGCGGGCCACCAGATCTTGCGCTGCGGCCAGCACATCCAGCGCTTCTGAAGCGGTGTAGACCGCATCGCTGCCCGACTGAATCGCGGTGATGTGCGGCGCAGCCCGCACCTCAAAGTACTCATCCAAATTGGATGACACGATGGTCAAATAGCGCAAACGCTCGAGCAGCGGCACATCCTCGCGGCGCGCCCAATCCAGTACGCGCGCATTGAATGCCAGCACACAGTGGTCGCGCTGCAGCAATGGCAGCTGCGCCTTCTCGCCAGAGGCAGCGCCTGCTGTAGGCGCTACCCACTGCGGCTGCGAAGCAAGCATTGATTCAGGGTCAAAAGGCATGGGGGATTTATAGACTGTCTCGCAAAGTATCGCGGCGCGCTGTGACAACTGCATGACACGCCTATGACGCTTTGATTTCTCCAGCCTGCCCGCTGCAACAATTACGGCAGCAGCGACAAGTGGTGGTAATCTGGCAGGCTGCTTGTTTCTCTGCGCACCATGAAAGCTCCTCAGCTCGCCACCATCGATATCGGCTCCAACAGCATCTTGCTGCTCGTCGGCCGCATCTCTGAGGGCAAACTGCACATTGAGCTACAGCGCAAAGAAACCATTCGCCTCGGCGGCGCCATCGACGCGCAAGGCCACCTGCTGCCTTCGGCCATGGAACGCGGCTGGGAATGTTTGCAGCGCTATGCCCAGCTCATCGCCCATATCCCACCCCAGCACCGCGCCGCAGTCGCCACGCAAACCTTGCGTGAGGCCCATAACCGCGACGTCTTTTTGCAGCAGGCGCAACGTTGGCTGGGCTGTCCGGTCGAGCTGATTTCTGGCGAACGCGAAGCCAGCCTGATCTACCAAGGTGTTGCCAACATGCAACCCCATGCCACCGAGCCACGATTGGTGGTGGACATCGGCGGGCGCTCGACAGAAGTTTGCGTAGGTGTGCACCAGCAGCTGCACGCTGCGGTTTCGTGCGCCATTGGCAGTGTCGCCTGGGCACAGCGCTTTTTTGGAGATGGCAGCCTCAGCGCCGAGCGCTTTGAGGCCGCACACGCTGCCGCATTGCTGGTGTTGCAAGGCCAACTGGCGCCTGTACAACAGCTGCGCTGGTCACAGGTGCTGGGCTCCTCTGGTACGGCAGGCGCCATCAGCAAAGCCCTGCACCATCTGGGCCATCCACCGGGTGAAATTGCACGGCCCGCGCTGCTGGCACTGAAAGCACAACTGATCGCAGCTGGTCACATTGATCGTCTGCCGCTGCCCGGCCTGCGCGAAGAACTGCGTCCAGTCATCGGCGGCGGTGTCAGCGTGATGTGTGCCGTATTCGAAGCCCTGCAGCTGCAGCACATGCGCATCGCACAAGGTGCTTTGCGCCATGGATTGATGTTTGAACTGCAACAGCGCCTCAACACTGCCGCAGCCACCCCAATTAACGTAACAGCGCCAGATCTTCGGCGCTGAGCCAACGCCATTCGCCGGGCTTCATATCGACGGGCAACTCCAAGCCACCGATTTTCCAGCGGTGCAAACCTTCCACGCGATTACCCACAGCTGCCAGCATGCGCTTGACCTGGTGGTACTTGCCTTCGGTCAGCGTCAGATCCAGCACGTTGTCCGAGACGATCTCGCAAGCTGCTGCCTTGACAGGCTTGGGATCATCGTCCAACACCACACCCGCCAGCAGCTTGTCCACCATAGCCTGCGTGACGGGGTGCTTGGCCGTGACCCGATACACCTTGGCCACATGCTTTTTGGGTGAACTCATGCGGTGGATGAATTGACCATCATCGCTGAGCAGCAAAAAGCCTGTGGTGTCCTGATCCAGACGTCCCACAGCCTGCAATCCCTGCACCGCGCCCTTGTTCGGGCGCTGACGCAAAGGGGCCGGAAGCAAGGTGTAGATGCTGGGATAGGCAGACGGCTTTTGCGAGCACTCTGTACCTGCAGGCTTGTACAGCAGCGCATAGCCTTTTTCGTGATACTCCCAGTCCACGCCCTGCACGCGAAAGCGCAGGCCTTCGGGTTCGAAATCTGCCGTTGAATCCGTTACCTGCACAGGCTGGTCGGCACCGTTTTCATAAACCTCCACCCAGCCTTGCTGGATCAGGCCCGAGCACACGCGGCGAATACCAAAGCCCT
>JBJEZV010000045.1:10309-21066 GCA_051887595.1 Comamonas sp. | reverse complement strand
CGGCGGGCTTGGACGTGTTTGAGGGTGAGCCCCAAGTCCACCCGGATTTGCTGACGGTGCCCAACGTGGTTTTGACGCCGCATATCGCCAGCGCCACTGTGCCCACTCGCCAGGCTATGGCGCAGTTGGCGGCAGACAATCTGGTGGCCGTTTTGCAAGGACAGCCGCCATTGACGGCGATCAACACGCCCGATCCCGCAGCACGCGAACAACGCTGGAAATTATCAAAATAAGAGCTCGTAGCCTTTGAATCATCAGCTTTTGCAATAGAAAACTATTGGAAATCTAGTGTTTACTAAGGCGTAAAGCTATATTTTTTAGGAGCTTGTGTGGATTGGATGCTCTGGCTGCTGATCGCGCTGCTGGTGGTGGTGCTACTGCTCCAAGTGCTGCTGTGGCTGCGTCCACGCCCGGCGCCTGCGGATCTGGATGTGCTGGAGCGGCTGGAACATGTCGAACGTGCGCTGCAACTCACGCAGATGTCCATGGCCAAAAGCGAAGGTGCGCAGACGGGGCTGGTGCAGCAGGTGCAAGCCCTCTCGCAAGCACTCACCCACAACCAAACCACAGCAGCCAGCAGCTTGCGCCAGCTGGTAGATACGCACATGCAGCGCCAGCTGCAAGAGGGCCGTGAAAGCCGCCAAGAGCTGCAGCAGCAGTTTGGCTTGATCCAGCAGTCGCTGGCTCAGCAATTGCAGCGACTGCATGCAGACAGCCTGCACACGGCCGAGCAATTGCGCGGCACCTTGCACGAGCGCCTGTCGGCCATTCAGGCCGACAACGCCAGCAAGCTCGAAGAGATGCGCCGCACGGTTGATGAGAAGCTGCATGCGACGCTGGAGCAGCGGTTGGGCGAATCTTTCAAACTGGTCAGCGATCGGCTGGAGCAGGTGCACAAGGGCTTGGGAGAAATGCAGTCGCTGGCCAGCAGCGTGGGCGATCTCAAGCGGGTGATGACCAATGTCAAAACGCGCGGCACTTGGGGTGAGGTGCAGTTGGGCGCCATCATCGACAACGTACTTAGCCCGGATCAGTACGCACGCAATGTCAAAACGGTGCCTGG
Source organism: Comamonas sp. (assembly GCA_051887595.1). Lineage (GTDB taxonomy): Bacteria > Pseudomonadota > Gammaproteobacteria > Burkholderiales > Burkholderiaceae_C > Comamonas. Next base: position 20,003 of record JBJEZV010000045.1, on the reverse strand, counting down.
TAGCACCGACGTGGTGGAGTTTGCCATTCGCTTGCCCGGGCGTGACAACGAGCAGCCTGTGTGGTTGCCCATAGATGCCAAATACCCTGTCGAGCACTACCAGCGGCTGCAAGATGCGCTGGATACGGCAGACAAGATGGGGGTCATCGCATCCGGTCATGCGTTAGAGGGCTCGATTCGCACAGAAGCAAAAAAGATAGCAAGCAAATATCTATCGCCGCCGCATACGACTGACTTTGCCGTCATGTACTTGCCATCTGAGGGCTTGTTTGCCGAAGTCATGCGACGCCCCGGGTTGGTGGAAGCCGTGCAAAATGAGTGCCGCGTGGTCATCACCGGGCCTGCTAATCTGGCGGCCATGCTCAACAGTTTGCAAATGGGTTTCAAAACCTTGGCGATTGAAAAGCGCTCCTCCGAAGTCTGGGGGGTGCTGGGGCAAGTGAAGACCGAATTTGCCAAGTTTGGCGAAGTGGTGGAAGCCACACGCAAATCGATTGATGCTGCGGCCAAAAAATTCGAACTGGTTGACGTACGCACCCGTGCTATTCAGCGCAAACTGCGCACGGTTCAGGAGTTACCCAGCGCAGCAGCTACCCATGAGACAGCCACACTGCCCCCAGGAAGTGCAGCAGCACCGTCCTTCGTGACAGCGGCGGAGCCTGAGGACGAGTGATTTTGTGAATTGGTCGTTGATGCGCCTGATCTTGGCGCAAATTTCTATTCATGCCTGCATGACAGGCATGCGCATGGCCACGCCTTTGCTGGCTTTGCGCGAGGGCTATAGCCCGGCCGCTGTGGGCATCTTGCTGGCACTGTTTGCACTGACACAGGTGTTCTTGTCTTTGCCTGCTGGGCGCTATGCCGATCGCCATGGACTCAAACGGCCGCTGGCCATCAGTGTGGGCATGGCCAGCACAGGTGCGGCAGCTGCGCTGTGTTTTCCGATCTTTCCTGTGCTGTGTTTGGCAGCTTTGCTGACTGGAGGTGCTTCTGGCGCGGCCATCATTGCGCTGCAACGCCATGTGGGCCGGGAGGCGCATGACAAAGTCACGCTGCGCAAAGTCTTTAGCTGGTTGGCGATCGGGCCTGCCATCTCCAATTTCTTGGGGCCTTTTGCAGCAGGGCTGCTCATTGACTACGCCGGTGGCGAAGCGGCCAGCACCACGGGTTTTCGCGCCGCATTTTTGCTGATGGCGCTGCTGCCTTTGAGTGCCTGGTTCTGGGTGCGCACGGTGCAGGAAACGCCCATCACCCCAAGACCTGCGGGTGCCAAGAAAACCACCGCGTGGGACATGCTGCAAAACCAAGGTTTTCGCCGCTTGCTGCTGATGAACTGGGCACTGTCCACCTGCTGGGATGTGCACACCTTTGTGGTGCCGATTTTGGGCCACGAGCGAGGTTTCTCAGCTTCCGTGATCGGTTCCATCTTGGGCGCTTTTGCCATTGCTGCGACCACGATCCGGTTGCTGCTGCCCATGATTTCAGAGCGCGTCAGTGAATGGAAGATCGTGCTGACTGCCATGGTATGCGCGTGCGTACTCTTTATGGCGTATCCGCTCATGCCCAGTGCTTGGGCGATGATGGTGTGCTCCATCTTGTTGGGTTTGGTACTGGGTTCGGTACAACCCATGGTAATGAGCATGATTCACCAGATCACACCCCAACACCGCCAAGGTGAGGCTTTGGGGCTGCGCATGATGACCATCAATGCCTCCAGCGTGCTGATGCCGGTGCTGTTTGGCTCCATTGGTACCGTCGTCGGGGTGTCTGCCTTGTTTTGGACCGTGGGTGCCATTGTGGGCGGCTCGACACGGCTGCCTTGGCTGCTCGGCAAGGAAAACCTTGCGCCAGCCAGCCCTAGCTTGGAACAGAAGCCTTCAGCAGACGACAGTCAGTCACCTCGGGGCTAAGAGGCACCGTGCAGCGCCAAGCGCTGCAGGGCCTTGCACGTGCAGTGAAGCGCGCCTTAATCGGGCAGCTTGTAGAAATCTTTGATGATGCGCCAGGCATCCTCGGGCTCATCCACCAAATGGAACAGCTGCACATCTTGAGGCGAAATCATGCCTTCTTCCACCAGCAGGTCGAAGTTGAACAGGCGCTTCCAGAACTGGCTATCAAACAAGATGATGGGCACTGGCTTGACCTTGGTGGTCTGCACCAGGGTCAAGACTTCAAACAGCTCATCCATGGTGCCAAAGCCGCCAGGGAAGGCCACCAAGGCCTTGGCGCGCATCATGAAATGCATTTTGCGCAGCGCAAAGTAGTGGAATTTAAAGCTCAGCTCAGGCGTGATGTAGCGGTTGCCTTGCTGCTCATGCGGCAGCAAGATGTTGAGCCCCACATTCGGCGCACCGGCTTCAAAAGCGCCGCGATTGGCAGCTTCCATGATGCCCGGGCCTCCACCGGTACAGATGTACATACGCTGATCTTGGGGCTGGCGCATGCCATGCTCAGCCACCAAGCGCGAAAATGCGCGGGCTTTTTCGTAGCGCTGGGCATTGCGTAGATCACGTTCGGCCAGACGCAGCATCTCGGCATCGCCATTGGCTTGTGCTGCTGCCAAGCGCTGCTGGGCGGTTTGAAGATCGACAAAGCGCGCGCTACCGTATACCACCACGGTGTGTTCGATACCCAATTCTTGTTGCCCTAAATCCGGCTTGAGCAACTCCAGCTGGAAGCGAATACCACGCACTTCACGGCGTGCCATGAATTGTGGGTCTGCAAAGGCAAGGCGGTAAGCATCTGGCTCATCAGGATTGGCCACTACCGTCTCGCGCACTGCGGCGGGTGCATCCAGCGGAGCGAGGTCTTCAGCCAATGAGCGTTCGTGCAGGGATCTGATTGCGTCCATAGTTCTCCAATAGCTCGTCACAGCAACAAGGTGTGATCTTCGCAGATTGCACGAGCTAAGTCGTAGACTCAGCGCAAGCTTTGGACGGTATACAGGCCTGCTGCAGTCAGGCTTAAAGAGACCAGCAAATGGGCTGCAGCCCAAGCCACAGCGGCACCCCAGCGCTGGGACTGCATCAGGGCGACCACTTCTGCAGAAAATGTCGAGAAGGTTGTCAATGCACCCAAGAAGCCAGTGACGATGGCCAGGCGCCAGACGGGGTCCAACTGGGGCATGTTTTCCAGCGAGGCAATGGCCAGACCGATGCCATAACCTCCTAAAGCGTTGGCGGCCAAAGTGCCCCAAGGCAAATGCCCCGCTGTGTTCAGCCACATCCCCAATTGCCAGCGCAGTAATGCGCCCAGGCTGGCTCCACAACAAATGGCGAGGACTTGGTACAAGGATGGCTCCAAACGCTAGGCAGGGAATGCCAACAAAGGGGCATCAACGCACGGCAGGTGGTTCTTCATCCGCAGTGAGCGGCTCTTCAGGTTGAGGCTCGTTGGGCACAATGCGGCTGATGCTGGGCGGCACATCCTCGCGGCCCGCGCGGCGGGCTCGGAACAAGGCTGCACGCATCAGGAAGATGGTGGTAATGGGCACTGTCACCGCAATGAACACGGCAATGAGCAAGGCATGCCATGCGAGTTGCTTGCTAGAGACAGAGAAGAACACAAAAGTGGCCCACATGATCAGCCAGCAGCCCATGGTGGCAATGATGGAGGGGGCGTGCACGCGCTCGAAATAACTCTTTAAGCGCATGAGGCCGATGGAACCGAGCAAGGCAATGGTAGCGCCGCCCAGCACCAGGACTGCAATGAAAACTTCCGCCCACATGGGCAAGTTCAACTCGTTCATTCAATCACCTCACCACGCAGCAAGAACTTGGCCATCGCAGTGGAGCCCACACAGCCAAACAGCGCAATGAGCAGTGCCGCTTCAAAATAGACGGAAGAGCTGTACATGATGGACAACACCAACATGGTCAACATGCCGTTCAAATACATGCAATCCAGCGCAAGCACACGGTCTTGCGCTGTAGGGCCCATAAACAAGCGTGTCACAGAGCAAGCCATGGCCAGCACCAGCAAGAAAATGCCTGCGCTCAACGCCCAGATTAGCCATTGGCTCATTCGAAAATCTCCATCAAAGGACGCTCGTAGCGCGTTTTGACATGGTTCACGATGGTTTGTGGATCACCAACTTCCAGCACATGCATGAGCAACATCGAACGATCACGCGAGACTTCTGCCCAGGCAGTGCCCGGCGTGATGCAGGTGATCATTGCTAAAACCGCTAATCCATTCGGATCACGTAAATCCAGTGGGATATGGACGAAACTTGCTGAATTTTTGCGCAACGATGGAAAGATCAGGAAACGCACGACCTCGTAGTTAGAGATAGAAGTGTCCTTGACCACTGTGGCTGCAAGCTTCAAGATCGTCCAAGGATGCTTGACGCTAACAGGCAAAGGACGCAATCCGCGCGTAACCTGCGGAATCAACAGGCCTAATATGGCGCCCAGTACCAAGTGGCCTGGGCTGATGGAGTGGTTAAGCAGCAACCACAAGACAAAGAGCGCCACGGAAAGCAAAGGCGCTGGGAACAGCAATTTCATCATGGCTGAGCCTCCTGAGCTTGTTGCTGATCGATAGTGATTTGCCCCGGATTGGGCACAGGCTGTGTGGCCATGACGGCTTGAATATAGGTGCCAGGTGCGTGCAAGGTATTGGCGGCGTCTTGGGTAAATTGCATGACGTTGTCAGCCTTGACGGTAAGTACGGCGCACAGCGCCATCAAAGCGGCGATGGGCAGGCCTTCGGATACGCGCAGCTCCGGCGTTCCTCGCTCATGGGTGGCCCAGAAATGTCGGATACCTGCACGGGTGAGGGCAATCAGCGCCAGCAAGCCTGTAGAAATCATCAAGGCCATCAGCACCCACCCCCATTGGCCAGCTTGATAGCCTGCAGACTGTCCCAGCCCAACAGGGTTGATCAGGTTGGTAAGCATGGCAAACTTGCCAATAAAGCCCGACAGCGGGGGCAGTCCTGTGACCACCAAGGTGCACATGATGAAGGCCAAACCCAGAAATGCCGCCGAGGCCGGAATGGCGCGGCCAATGAGCACCTGTTCGTTTTCGTCCAAATTGAGGCTTTGCGTCGGCACCAGCTCGGAGTTCAGGAAGGGCGCTTCTTCGTCATCAATATCGACATTGCCGTCATTGCGCCAACGGTCCATGATGTCCGCCAGCAAAAAGAGAATGGCCACTGCGAGCGTAGAACTGGGCAAGTAGTACAGCAGGCCTGCCGTCAACATGTTTTGTCCAAAACCGATGGCTGCCAGCAAAGTGCCCGAGGACAAGATGGCCGCATAGCCAGCCAGATGCGTCAGGCGCGTAGCAGCCAACATCCCAATCCCGCCAAACACCATGGTGACCATGCCACCAGCGATCAGCCACATCGCGCCAAAGCCTGCGGAGTCTCCTGCTTCGCTGGAAAACATCAAAGTCCACAAGCGCAAAATCGTATAGATGCCGACCTTGGTCATCAGTGCAAACAATGCACCCACTGGCGCTGTGGCTGCACTGTAGGCAGGCACAAGCCAAAAGTTCATGGGCCATACGGCTGCTTTGATCAGGAACGCGGTTGCCAAGACACCTGCTGCGGTATGCAGCAAACCACGATCTGCGGAAGAGACATTTGGAATGGCTTGTGCCAGATCTGCCATGTTCAGCGTGCCTGTGATGCCGTAGAGCATGGACACGCCAATCAGGAACAATGAAGAGGCAGCCAGGTTGATGGCAATGTAATGCAGACCGGACTGCACCCGCATACGCCCTGAACCATGCAGCAACAAGCCATAGGATGCTGCCAGCATGATTTCAAAGAAAACGAACAAGTTGAACAAGTCGGCCGTTAAAAACGCCCCCGACAGGCCGACGAGTTGCAACTGAAACAGTGGGTGGAAGTGCACGCCAGCTTTGTGCCAGCGCGCAGAGGAAAAGACACTGCAGGCCAAGGCAATGGCGCTGGTCAACACCAGCATGAGGGCTGTTACACGGTCAAGTGCCAAAACAATACCGAAAGGCGCCTGCCAGTTGCCTGGTAGATAAACGCCCATGGTGCTACTGGCGCCAGATTGATCAGCCCACAGCAGCAAAGCGATGGCCACCAGCAACCCCAGCGTGGTAGAGCCAATGTTGAACACCACTTTGGCAAATTGCTGCTCTTCTTTGAGCAACAGCATGATGGCGGCAGTCAGCAAAGGCAGCACGATGGGCGCGAGCATGAGATGCGGCATCAGCGATGCCAGCCAGTCGAGAACCAAGCTCATTGCATCTCCTGCACATCACGTGATTGCACGCCATCGACGTGGTCGGTGCCTGACATGCCGCGTGAAGCGAGCAAAACCACCAGAAACAGCGCAGTCATTGCAAAACCGATCACGATGGCGGTCAGCACGAGCGCTTGCGGCATGGGGTCAGCGTAGTGCGCCAAAGTCTCTGGAACGCCAGGCCGCAGCACAGGTTCCTTGTCGATCGCAAGTCCCTCGCGCCCCATGCTGAAAATGAACAAATTGACGGCATACGATAGCAAAGACAGGCCCACGATCACTTGAAAAGTTCGTGGACGCAGCAGCAGCCAGACGCCCGAACCGGCCAAAAGGCCAATGGCAATTGCCAATACGGTTTCCATCAGCGGGCTCCTTCCTGGGCAGATGCTGCCTGCTCTTCTTGCATGCGTGCGTGGTAACGATGGCCTCGCACGGATTGGTGGGCAATGGCCGTCAAGATCAACAAGGTAGAACCCACAACCAAAGTGAAAACTCCTATATCGAAGAAAGTAGCGCTGGCCAAATGAATCTGTCCGATCCATGGCAACTCAAAATGGAAAGTGTGGCTGGTCAGGAATGGATAGCCCGCCACCAGCGAGCCCAAGCCCGTAAAAATGGCAAACAGCATGCCAAAGCCAATCCAACGACGCGGGAAAAGTGGCATATGTGCTTCTACCCAGTGCGTGCCCGAGATGATGTATTGCAGCAGCAGGGCGACAGAAAACACCAAGCCAGCGACAAACCCTCCGCCAGGTTCGTTGTGTCCTCGCAGGAACAAGTAGACCGAAATCATGGTTGCGAAGGGCAGCAGCAAGCGCACCAGCACCGCAGGCACCATCAAATAGCCCACCGCCGTATCTGCCGCATGCCGCGGGTTGATCAGGTCAGTTTGCAAGTCACCCGGCAAATAACGCTGCTGCTCTGGGATGTCCATGGTTTCACGCGCTGGGCGGAAGCGCCGCAGCAAGGCATAAACGGTCAACGCCACGATGCCTAGCACCACGATTTCGCCAAACGTATCAAAACCGCGGAAGTCCACCAGCATCACGTTCACCACGTTGGTGCCACCTCCCTCGGTGAGCGCGCGCTCCAGAAAGAACGTAGAAGTCGATTCAGGGAAAGGGCGACTCATCATCGCAAATGCCAGCCAGCCCACGCCACCACCTGCAGCAATGGCAATCAACAGGTCACGCAATCGCCGTGCGCGCGCGACCAATTCTGTGGACAGTGCCGGAATGTGCATGCTCTTGTCCCGCTTTGGCAGCCAGCGCAGACCGAGCAAAATCAGCACGGTAGTGACGACTTCAACGACCAGTTGTGTCAAAGCCAAATCAGGCGCAGAGAACCACAAGAAAGTAATACAGGTACACAGTCCCGCTCCCCCAAGCATGATCAGCGCAGCCATACGGTGGTACTTGGCTTTCCATGCAGCCCCAAGCGCGCATAGACCACCCAAGGTCCACAGCAGCACAAAAGCAGGGGACAGTGGCAAATTGGCACGGTTGCCCAACTCTAGTCCGCGAATCCACAAAGGCAAGATGCCTGCACCCAGCGCCACCAATACCAGCCACAGCATTTGCCATTGCAGGTGCTGGGTGCTTAGCAGTCTCCGCGTATTGCGCGCCAACAAGCTCAGGCGAGCCAGCACATTCTCAAAAACACGCTTGCCGTTAAGCCACATCAAAGGTGATCTGTCTTCCGCAAGCACGCCTTGTTTGCGCAACCAACGCAGGGCGATATAGAGGCATATACCACCGATCAGCGCCACGATACTCATGATCAAGGGCGTGTTGATGCCGTGCCAGACTGCCAGACTAAATGGGGGCAGCGTCCCGCCCACGACAGGCAGGGCTGCGGCATTCAAAAAGTCTCCGACGGCCCAAGCAGGGAATATGCCCACGACCAAGCAGATCAACACCAGCAGCTCAACCGGAACACGCATCCAGTGTGGTGGTTCGTGGGGCTTGCGTGGCAAGTCAGTGGCCTTGGAGCCAAAAAATACGTCCACTGTGAAAAACAGCGAATACGCCACACTGAACATGCCTGCGACAGTAGCAATCAATGGCAGTGCAATACTGACCCAGTGGTCTGCGTCGACATACACAGTTTCTGCAAAGAACATTTCTTTGGACAGGAAGCCGTTGAGCAACGGCACACCAGCCATGGCTGCGCTGGCCACACACGCCAAAGTGGCGGTGACTGGCATCATTTTGCGAAGGCCAGACAGGCGGTCCATATCGCGTGTGCCACTTTCATGATCGACAATGCCTGCTGCCATAAATAGCGAGGCTTTGAAGGTCGCGTGGTTCATGATGTGGAACACCGCAGCGACTGCAGCCAATGGGCTATTCAAGCCCAGCAGCAATGTGATGAGGCCCAGGTGGGAGATGGTTGAATAAGCCAGCAGACCTTTGAGGTCTCGCTGAAACATGGCGAAAAAGCCACCGATGAGCAAGGTGGCCGCACCGGCTGAGCTGACCATCCAAAACCATTCGTCTGTTCCCGAAAGAACAGGCCACAAGCGTGCCATCAAGAAAACGCCTGCCTTCACCATGGTGGCTGAGTGCAGGTACGACGACACCGGCGTGGGCGCTGCCATGGCATGTGGCAGCCAGAAATGAAACGGAAATTGCGCGCTCTTGGTCAGAGCGCCCAACAAAATTAACACCAGCATGGGTGTGTACAAATCGTGGGCGCGGATTTGTTCACCCGCTGCCAGGATGTTGTCCAGGTCATAGCTGCCGACGATATGACCCAAAATCAACATGCCCGCGAACATGCACAAACCGCCCGTGCCCGTAATGGTCAGGGCCATGCGCGCTCCACGGCGTGCATCTTGGCGGTGGTGCCAATAACCAATTAAGAGGAAAGAAAACAGGCTGGTCAGCTCCCAAAAGAAGACCAGCTGAATGACATTCCCGGAGAGCACCACCCCCGACATAGCGCCCATGAACGCCAGCAAGAATGAGAAAAAGCGTGGCACGGGGTCAGCCGGAGACATGTAGTAGCGCGCGTACAGCACGACCAATGCACCAATGCCCAGCACCAGCATGCTGAAAATCCAGGCAAAGCCATCCATCCGAACGACAAAGTTCAAGCCCAGAGCAGGAAGCCAAAGCAATTCCTGTTGTATGACGCCGCCGTTGGCAATGTCTGGAAAAAAGAGTGCTGCCTGGACCACGCAGGCCAAGGTGATGATGCCTGCCAGTGTCGATTCGGTGTTTCGAGCATTCGCAGGCAAAACGGCAGCCAGCAGGCTGCCGATAAAGGGAAGAAGGATGAGCGAGATCAGGGGCATGAATTTTTATTGTAGGCGGCAGTGGTCTCTGGTTGCTATGGAATCCTGAGCTATTGAGTGAAGGTGGATAGCGCAGGGGAAGAAAAAACCCGCCAGAGGCGGGCGTTTTGTAAGCATAAAGGAGAATTTCAGCTCTTCTCAGGCTTTTTGCTGGTAGTTTGTGCGGGCTTTGT
>JBJEZV010000045.1:0-10209 GCA_051887595.1 Comamonas sp. | reverse complement strand
AAGGAGAATTTCAGCTCTTCTCAGGCTTTTTGCTGGTAGTTTGTGCGGGCTTTGTGGATTTACCGCTCGACGTTGCTTGCGCAGGCAACGTTGTGGCTGCGCTCGGGAAGCTTTGGCCGTTGACGGTCAAACCGTTGGCAGACATTTTGCTGGCTGAGGTGGTGGCAATGCCTTTGACACGATCGATCAAATCGTCCCAGTTCTTGAAGCTGCCTTGCTTGCGAGCCTCCAGAATGCGAGTGGCAGTTGCAGCGCCAATACCTTTGATTTCCGTCAATTGGGCCTGCGTGGCTTTATTGACATCAACAGTTGCTGCCATGGCCAAAGAGGTCCAGATGGCAATGCCTATAGCTAACAGTTTCTTGAACATGCTTTTCCCTCTGAATGTAAAGGTGGATGCACCAAAGTGCTGGAGCATCCTAAGAGAGCAGGTTCAGCTGCAGCGTGGTCTGGACGGGGCTTTCTGGTTTCGCGGTGGCGCTTGGGTCAAAGGGTGGCTTACTGGGCGCTAGTGGTAGCGACCTCGGATGGGCGACGCCCATAACGGGCCGCTAAAAATGCCGACACCATGATTTGCATGGGGTGGAAGAGCATCACAGGCAAAAGCATGGGACCAATCACACCAGAAGCAAACAAGATCTTGGCAATTGGAATACCGCTGACCAAACTCTTTTGAGCACCACAAAACAAGATGGTGGCCTCATCTGCTGTGCTGAATCCCAAGCGGCGACTGCTCCAAATACACCATGCCATCGCACAGGCCAGCAGGCACACGCAGACGGCAAACAAGGTCAGCAAGGACACCAGAGGCGTTTGTTTCCAAAGTCCAGCGACGACGGCATGGCTAAATGCGGTAAATAACACCAACAAGATAGAGCCTTGGTCTAGCACTTTGATGCGAGGGCCCACGCGTTGGAGTAATCCTTGGGTCCAGGGGCGCAACAAATGACCCACTATGAATGGAAGCAGCAACTGCAAAGCAATTTTGCCAATGGCTTCCGTGGGATCGCCAGCGCTAGTGGTCTGGGTCAGCAACACGCCAACGATCAAGGGGGTGAAGATGATGCCCATCAAGGTAGAGCCTGACGCACTGCACACTGCAGCGGGGACATTGCCCCGTGCAATGGAGGTGAGCACAACTGCCGATTGCACGGTAGCGGGCAGTGCACACAAGAACAGTACACCCATGACCAGCTCATGGGGCAAAATCATTCTCAGCAAGGGCTGCAACAACCATCCCAGTACAGGAAATACGATAAATGTGGTGCCTGTCACTAATAGGTGTAGCCGCCAGTGTCCAATACCTGCCCAGATGGCCTGTCTGGATAATTTGCTGCCGTGCAGGAAAAAAACCATCACGATGGCCCAGCTCGCCACTGCATCCAGCACGCGTGCGAGTCCTCCTTGTGCAGGAAATAACGAGGCAACGATAACGGTGGTGGCCAGAGCCAGGGTGAAATTGTCGGGACGGTAGCGGGAGAGTGCGCTCATAGCAATCGCAAAGGTTTTCGTCAGAAGAATGACGACATCAGAGAATTTTTGTAAAAGGCCTTAACTTTGGCTTCGCGGTGTCGATAAACGGATTGTTTGTATCTTTGAAGGCATGGTTACATGTTGCTAGTAAGCCCCACTTCCACACATTCTGCTCATGCCCAACGTGAAGCACGACCTTGCACATTTCAGATGCCAGTATTCAAGCCTGGTACCCGTGTGATGCAGGCAGGTCGTGAAGAAACGGTGAGTCATGTTGTCTTGCGACGTCGAGAAATGATGGTGTATCTGGTCGGGCACGATGAGCCTGTCAAACCAGAGCGGCTGACGCTGACACCCACGTGGTTCACTACGGAACGCCGTCCTGAAACCTTGAATTGGTATCTCTGAAGTCTTAACAAAAAAGCTCCTTTGAGGAGCTTTTTGTTTAAGGCGTTTGTGTAGCCAGTACCTGTCCAAGTCGCACCGGGGAGGTGGCGCTCCAGTTGGGGTTAAACGTCAAGCTGCTTTTCGGTGTGAGAAGCACAATGGTGGAGCCAAGCAAGAATCGTCCCATCTCATCACCTTGCTCTAAAGTGATGTTCTGATCTGCATAATCCCATTCCATGATGTGTCCGGGACGAGGTGGGTTCACTACCCCATGCCATGTTGTTGCCATGCTTCCGACAATGGTTGCTCCCACCAACACCATGACAAAGGGACCACTTCGCCCTTCAAATACGCACACCACACGCTCATTGCGCGCAAACAGCCCTGGGACTGCGCGCGCAGTCAACGGATTGACAGAAAACAGGTCTCCAGGGACATAAATCATGCGCATTAGCTTGCCGCGTGCAGGCATGTGAATGCGGTGGTAGTCGCGTGGGCTGAGATAGATCGTGGCAAAGTGCCCGTTCTCGAACGCGGAGGCTAGGGCTGGATCGCCGCCGACCAATGCGCGTGTCGAATAATGGTGCCCTTTGGCTTGGAAGATCTGATCCCCGGAAATGACCCCCATCTGGCTGACGGCTCCATCAACCGGGCAAATCCAATCCGCTTGGCTCAATGGGCGGACGCCAGGTTTGAGTGCACGTGTGAAAAATTCGTTGAAGCTAGCGTAGGCAACTGGATTGGGCTCCAGTGCTTCGCTCATATTGACCTGATAGCGTTTGATGAACCAACGAATGACGGCAGTGGTCACACTTCCGCCCTGCAGATTTGCCAGACGACCCATCAACTGAGTCAATGCTTTTTTAGGGAGAAGGTATTGCGGGAGTACCGAGAGGCGATCAGACACAGGCTATATGTTTTCAGGCAAAGGGAGAGATTCTATCGGCTGCTTTGTGGGTCCAAGCTGGGAGTAACTCCCTAAGACGATGCAAGATCGGCACAATGCTGCTTGCTTTTCCCGCGGTGAAGCAGCGACCATAATGACAGGAGCCGGTGGCTGAGGTTGATCCATTGAAACCCTTATCTAGCAACACACTTGAAGCAGGACGTACCCAACTGAGTCGTTGGGGACTGTGGTTACGTAACTTTTTGCCATCCAAAGTCCGTATTGGATATGCCGAAGCACTGCGCATTTCGATCGGTATTGGTTTGGGAATAATGGTTGTTGGACTTCTCTCCCGCTGGTGGGGAGGGGATGGGCGCGATATATGGCTGGTCTCTTCTTTGGGGGCCAGTGCCATGTTGTTATTTGGGATGCCTGCCAGCCCTTTGGCACAGCCTTGGCCCGTATTGGCTGGGACGGTTTTGTCTGCATTAGTAGGGGCCGGCGTACAAGCTTTGATAAGGGATACGGCAGTGGCTTGCGCTGTGGCTGTAGGCCTGTCGGTATTGCTGATGGTTCCGTTGCGCTGTATGCATCCACCGGGAGCCGGTTTTGCTGCTTACGTGGTGCTGGAGCACATCAACGGCGTGAGCTTGGTGATTTTTCCTATCTTGTTCAACGTAGCTGTGCTGTTGCTATGTGCCGTGATCTACAACACCATGACAGGCAAGCGCTACCCACATCCTCAGCACAGTTTGCGGCGCGGCTTTTCTAGCGACGGGCGAGGCTTGTTTGCGGCGCAAGATCTGGATGCCGCGCTCAGTCACTACAACCAGGTGCTAGATATCAGTCGTGCCGATCTAGAGGGCTTGATGCACATTGCGGGTCGCTCTGCATTCAACCGCAACTTTGGCAATTTGCGCTGTGTCGACATCATGTCTCAGCCAGTATTTGCTGTGGAGCCAGGTGTAGCGCAAAAAGAAGCTTGGGCTTTGATGCGTCAAGAGCAAGTAAAAGCATTGCCCGTTGTCAATGCGCAAGGAGTTGTGCAAGGCATGATCAGCGTATCTGACTTTGTGCGGCAAGCCAGTATGGATACACCTGAAGGCATAGGGCAGCGCCTCAAACATTTGGTAAGTGGATGGCAATCCACCAAAGCCAAGGTGGAAGAGTTAATGGATGCCAATGCACCTTCCGTCACCACAGATACTTTATTGGTCGATCTGGTGCCGCTATTTTCAGCCGGTAGTTGCCACCATTTGCCGGTCGTTGATGCGCACCGCAAGCTGGTCGGGATCGTTACCCAAACAGACTTGATCCGGGCATTGAGCGCAGCAATTAGCGTCCCAGAGTAAAAGCTGGGGCTCAGTGTTGTGTGACAACATCATCTTTTGTCAGCCAATACTGAAAGCGAAGCTCCATAGCTTGCATGAACCAGTGTTTTCGATGGAAATTCATCGAACAGCTACAATTGCTGGCTAATTTTTGCAGCGTGGTTGCTGCATGAATCACGTTGAAGGCCCTCTGTTCGGTTTGCGCCGTGCGCAAGAATCCACCAAGCAGTATTTCTTGTCTGCCATAGGTTCATGGTTTGAGGCAGGAGTCAAAGGCGCCGCAAACAGATACTTAATCATCAAAGTTATTGAACATGGCGAAAGAAGAACTGATTGAAATGCAAGGGTCCGTGACCGAAGTGTTGCCAGACTCGCGCTTCCGCGTGACCTTGGACAATGGTCACCAACTGATTGCATACACCGGTGGCAAGATGCGCAAGCACCACATCCGTATTTTGGCGGGTGACAAGGTATCGCTGGAAATGTCTCCCTATGACTTGACCAAGGGCCGCATTACATTCCGCCATCTGCCTAACCGTGGTCCAGCACCATCTTCTTCGCGTTAAGCATTTCGCAAAAATTTTGCGAGTTTGCTGAAAGCTCCTAAATTTTTGCCTATAATTCAAGTCTTGTCGGAGCGTAGCGCAGCCTGGTAGCGCATCTGCTTTGGGAGCAGAGGGTCGCGAGTTCGAATCCCGCCGCTCCGACCAAAAGATTGAAGGGCTAGATCGGAAGATCTAGCCCTTTTCTCGTTCAATAGCTCTCACTTTGAGAGCAAAAAATCAAGAAAAACGCTTTTTTTGTTTTTGGGCCTTTTTTTTGAGGTCTATAATTCAAGTCTTGTCGGAGCGTAGCGCAGCCTGGTAGCGCATCTGCTTTGGGAGCAGAGGGTCGCGAGTTCGAATCCCGCCGCTCCGACCAAAATTTAAGCCCTTAGCTGGAGACAGCTAAGGGCTTTTGTTTTTCTACCTTTGCTGCAGTGCGACCCATCATTGGGTCACTTGCCAAGCACGCGCGGGCTATGTGATTTTCCAACCTAGCTCACCTTGCAGGAACAACTGGGCCTGCTGAGGCAGATTGGGGCCATGGAAAAACTGATCCACGGGCAAATGCACCACTATTTTGCCTGCATGTAGGTAAGCGATGGAGTTGGCCAATCGCTTGGCTTGTCCTAGATTGTGGGTGCTCATCACAAAAGTCACTCCCGTGGTGGCGACGCGCTCGATCAGGCTTTCAATTTCGCTCTTGGCACTGGGGTCAAGGCTAGCAGTGGGTTCGTCAAGCAACAAAATATCCGGTTGCAGTGCGAGTGCCCTTGCCATACCCAGCCGCTGCTGCTGCCCACCAGATAAAGCCCTGGCTGGTCGGTTGGCTTGTTGCCCTAAGCCAACGACGTGAAGTGCTTGTGCAATTCTTGCGTTGCGCTGTGAATGGGGCGTGCCAGCCAACCAAAGTGCAATCCATACATTAAAAAACACTGAAAAATTCAACAGAAATGGCCGTTGATACAGCATGGCAACTGTAGGCATTCGATCTTCTGCTGACATCGGTATGGTCCGGCGTATGCCTTCACTGGGCACAAGTCCATGCAGCACACGCAAAAGGGTGGTCTTGCCAGAGCCATTGGCGCCCACCAGGACCAGGCGATCGCCACGCCGGATAGTCAGTGATACATCGCTCAATGCGCAATAGTGACCAAACCGCATGCTGACGTCGCGGAGTTCCATTAAAGGAGTGGCATCCGGCGGCAATCGCGTTGGAGATGCCATATGTATTGGCGTCTCAGCAGCCTGTGAGGGGGTGAATGCTTTTTGTGAAGCTTTGGCACTTGCTGCAAATTGCAAGAGCGCCATTAAGCCATTGAGAATACCCACTACACCCAGCAATACAAGGCCCAAGGCAAGTGCCAGCGCCAAGTCTCCTTTACTCGTTTCCAGCGCAATGGTGGTGGTCATTACACGCGTCACCCCATTGATATTCCCTCCCACGATCATGACTGCACCGACCTCAGCAATGGCGCGGGTAAATGCGGTGAGCAAAATCGTGGAGGTGCCCATACGGTCATGTGCCAGCATGAGCAAGGACACCGTCAGGCGGCGTGCCCCGAGTACGGTTAACTGAAGGCCTCCGTCGGCCATAGCACCTATTACCAAGCGTCTGGAAAGGGCTGCGATCAGCGGTGTCACCAACAGACTTTGTGCGACGACCATGGCAGACGGCGTAAACAAAATCCCGTATTCACCCAGAGGGCCTGAACGTGAAAGCAAGAGGTAAACAAGCAGCCCCACGACAACGGATGGCAGGGCCAGTAGCGTATTGACCAACCAAACTAAAAGACCATGTCCGGGAAAGCGTGCAACAGATAACCATGTACCAAGCAAAAGGCCAATGATTGCGCCAACGAGACAGGCAAATGCACTTACTTGCAGTGATAAACCGACAATCTGAAATAGTTCTCGGTCGGCACTCACAATTAGTTGCCAAGCAAGTGTCCAGCTCTCAGTCAGTGTGTTCATTGGCAGTCAGCAGCTAAAAAGAGAGCATTAGCCATAGGGAGTTTGGAAACACGGCCTGTATGAAAGGCTGCTTGCTTTCCGAGTATTGCTTACGCAATGAGGCATGTCGCAGCGCTTAACACGGTAGGCAAAAAGCAATGGGCAGATACCACAAGGCGAAGCTATCGTTATTTGCACTGCGTGTTGTCTCCGATTTCACTATTCAGATCCCACCATAGCGAGATCTTGGTAGATCTTGAACAAGGGAAAACAACCATACCGCCTTCAGCGTGTTAAACGCTGGGCGGTAGGTAAAAGAGATTGCTTCAGCCCTGATGAGGCTAGTAGATCCTCAAACTCCAGAATTAACTGGCTGCAGCTATGGTTTGTTCGAGACTGCGGCAGCGGGCTGCTGGGTGTTTGGAGGCGCAGTTGCTGTCTGTGGTGGAGAATGCGCACCCGCAGCTTCAATGGGCTTGGTTTCAGCCTGAGGGGTGTAGCTGAATTCGCCAGGGTGTACGCAATCAGGTGTTGACACTGGCGATACGGCTTTACCTTGGGCTTGTGGACTGGATAGATACCTAGAGGCCACTTCGTTCATAGACTCACACAGTTGGTAGGCAGCTACTTTGTCAGACCATTGGGTGCGTGCAGCGGCTTCTTGGGCCTTGGCTTTCTCTGCATCGGACAAGGGCGGCAGTTTGGCCAATGCAGTGCTGGATAGGCATGCAAAAGCGAGGAGGCTGAGATATCGCTTCATCATTGTGTCTCCATGCGTGAAGCATCAAATTTCACGCGGTTGCACTGTGGCATGGCTAGGTGCGGTAGCTTGAGCCGCAGACGTTGAACGCTGCGCTGGAATTTTTCCAGCTTTGATATCGTCGTACCACAGGCTATGGTGCTCTTTGGCCCAGCTTTCTGTGACGTGTCCATTCCGCATAGCGCGGTAAGCGCCTCGCATACCAATGGTTCCGAGATAAATATGTCCCAGAAAGACACACATCATCAGTACGGCTGCTATGGCATGCACCATGTGCGCTACTTGCATTTGGCCACGCGTGTACAAAACGTTCGGGAACAGGGCATCCAAGAAAAGACCAGATACCACAACGGTCAGGCCCAATGCCAAGGCACCCATCCAATAGACTATTTTTTCGCCTGCGTTAAATCGATGAGACGGTACTTCTTGGCCGCTAAAGAGGCCTCCAGCTTTCTTGATCCAAAGCCAATCCCAGGCACGAGGAAGGTTATCTTTCAGAAATGTAATCAGGATCACCAAGAGGGACACGGCGAACAATGGTCCTACGAAGTTGTGAACCGTTTTCAAAAAATAGGTCAGTCCGCCAAAGATGCTGTGCCCCATCCACGGTAACAACACAAACTTGCCAAAGGCCATCACCAATCCTGAAACGGCCAAGAGGACAAAGGCAATGGCATTAAGCCAGTGGGCTGAGCGCTCGAGTGGCGTAAATCGTTCAATGCGGCGCCCTTCTTGTGCGTGTGAATTTCCGATAGGGCCCCGAGTGAAATAAAAGATGCCGATGGCCACAACGACAATCAGCAGCAGCGATCCACCGTAAGGAATGATGAACCGATTACGTACCTGACGCCAAGCCTCACCTGCCGTTGTATAGCCGGTGCCGGGATATTGTTCAAAGCGTTGAATCAATACGCCGGACTCAGCACCTCGGATATTGGAGATGCCTGCAACCTCACCAGAATTGCGCACTTCGCGCCAAAAAGGTGCGTTGTTACCTGGCTGGGTCTTGGCTCGTTGGGCATTGGTGTCATCCATGCTTGGCAGAGGCAAGTTAGGCGCAGCCGCTTGAGCGGCAGATTGTGCATCTGCCGAAGCTTCCGGTGCCGTTGCTGCTGGTTGCGCCCATGCGCTGGCTGCAGATAGCAAGGCAATCGCTAAGCAGCGTGAAAAAATTGCTCTCATAGTGCAGCCTCCACCATCGTTCAGGGGGTCATGCGAGCGTATTCGTTTTGCCCACGATTACGAAGCTTGATTTGCTCTTCCCAGCTGGCAGGCTGGCCGGGTTGCCAACCCGGAGCCACAAAGCCACTTTTCACGCCATTGGCGACTTGATGGCTGGGGCGATGGGTTCCGGCAGTCTGCGGTTTTTCGGAGCAAGCGCTCAGTAGAAAAACTGCTGCACAGAGACTTAAAGCGGTGATCGCGCTGGAGTAATGTGTAGATTTTTTCATGACTGATTTGGCTTTCCGTAAGCAGTGCCCCAGCCCCACACTTCGCTACCTTTGCCGCGCTGCAGGACGCGTGTGCGGAAGATGTCGGCAATCACATCACCATCGCCGCCGAGGAGCGCCTTGGTCGAGCACATTTCTGCGCAAGCAGGCAGCTTGCCTTCTGCCAGCCGATTGCGGCCGTACTTTTCGTTTTCAGCAGCGCTGCCAATTTCTTCTGGTCCGCCACTGCAAAACGTGCATTTGTCCATTTTTCCGCGCAAGCCAAACGTGCCGTTGCTGGGGAATTGAGGCGCTCCGAAGGGGCAGGCATAACTGCAATACCCGCAGCCAATGCAGACGTCCTTGTCATGCAATACCACGCCTTCGTCGGTGCGGTAGAAGCAGTCGACAGGGCATACCGCCATGCAAGGAGCGTCGCTGCAATGCATGCAGGCGACGGAGATACTTTTTTCGCCTGGTTGGCCGTCACCCATGGTGACCACACGGCGACGATTGACGCCCCAAGGCACATCGTTCTCAGCCTTGCAAGCCGTGACGCAGCCATTGCACTCGATGCAACGTTCGGAGTCACAGATGAATTTCATGCGTGCCATAGTGTTACTCCTTAAGTTGCTTTTTCGATTTGGCAAACGGTGGTTTTGGTTTCCTGCATCATGGTGACGCTGTCATAGCCGTACGTTGTGGCTGTGTTGACGGCCTCACCACGTACGATGGGCATGGCGCCTTCTGGGTAGTACGGTGCCATGTCGACACCGCCCCACCGTCCTGAGAAGTGGAATGGCAAGAAGACGGTTTCCGCATCTACGCGCTCAGTTACCAATGCTCGGACTTTCAAGCCCTTGAAGTCTGGCAGCGCAGCCATTGGCGGTGTCTTGACCCAGACATACTCACCATCACGGATACCACGGTCATTGGCTGCTTTGGGATTGATCTCCACAAACATCTCTTGTTGCAGCTCGGCCAGCCATGGATTGGATCGCGTCTCTTCGCCGCCGCCTTCGTACTCGACCAAGCGCCCTGAAGTCATGATGAGCGGGAAGGTCTTGCCAATATCTTTGTTTTGATCCTGCACTGTCTTGTACAGCGTAGGCAAGCGCCAAAAAGCCTTCTTGTCTTCGTGCGTAGGGTACTTTTCAACCAGATCTGCGCGGGTGCTATACAAAGGCTCGCGGTGCTTGGGTATGGGGTCAGGGAAGTTCCAGACGACAGCACGTGCTTTGGCATTGCCGAAAGGATGGCAGCCATGGTTTTTCATGGTGACGCGAATGATGGCTCCAGTGGGGTCGGTCTTCCAATTCTTGCCATCGGCGGCTTTTTGCTCAGCCTCGCTCAGCTCGCCCCACCAGCCCAGTTTCTTGAGCAGCAAATGATCGAATTCAGGGTAGCCCATGGTCAGGTCTGCACCCTTGCTGTGTGAGCCTTCAGC
>JBJEZV010000044.1:0-2540 GCA_051887595.1 Comamonas sp. | reverse complement strand
AAATTCATGACGCCCAGCTTCATGATGGGCCAATTGATACCCCAGGTCAGGGTCAGCAAAGACAGCAGCAGCAGTTGTCGAGGAGTAAAAGCAGGCATAGGGCATAGATTGTGCCTGCCACCTACAATTGCCGCTCATGACTTTTCTCGATTTGCTGCGCGACGCGTCCACGCGCAACAACTCCATGCTGTGCGTGGGGCTGGACCCAGAACCCTCCAAGTTTCCTGCCGCCATGCGCGGCGATGCTTCGAAAATCTACGACTTCTGTGCAGCCATCGTCGATGCCACGCACGATCTGGTGAACAGCTTTAAGCCGCAAATTGCCTATTTCGCGGCCCACCGTGCCGAAGATCAGCTGGAAAAGCTCATGGCCCATATGCGCCGTGTCGCGCCCCATGTGCCGGTGATTTTGGACGCCAAGCGTGGCGATATTGGCTCCACCGCTGAGCAATACGCCAAAGAAGCTTTTGAACGCTACGGTGCAGATGCGGTGACCTTGTCACCTTTTATGGGTTTTGATTCGATCACGCCTTATCTGAAGTACGAAGGCAAGGGCGCTTTCTTGCTGTGCCGCACCTCCAACCCTGGCGGTGACGATCTGCAAGCACAAGTGCTGGCCGACGTTGAAGGCCAGCCCCGTATGTTTGAACATGTGGCCAAGCTGGCGCAAGGCCCTTGGAATACCAATGGCCAATTGGGGCTGGTGGTAGGTGCGACACGTCCCCACGAGATCGAGCGGGTGCGCGCAGTGGCGCCTGATTTGCCTTTGTTGATTCCAGGAGTAGGTGCCCAAGGTGGAGATGCCGTGGCGACAGTCAAGGCCGCACGCATCGGTGGTGGCCCCATCATCATTAACTCCTCACGTGCTGTGCTGTATGCCTCGCAAGGTGATGACTTTGCTGCAGCAGCTCGTCAAGCGGCCATGCACACGCGCGACACACTCAACCAAGCAGCTGCCAGTGCTTGATTGAGTGGCTTTTGCTCTGCTATGCCCGCTGTGTGCGATTGCCCAGCGGGCATTTTTTATGTCTAGCCGATCCTGTTGTACAAAAACGAACGAGAGTGCGTTTTTTTATGAAGAAGATATCTGATCCGCTAAAAACCTAGGGTTTGCACAGAATCGCGCACGTTCGGGCTCACTCGACAATCTTTTGCAAGGGGCGCAGACCCCGCTATCGGGGAGGAAGTATTCGTCCCCGCCTGCCCCCACAGCAACAAGACATCGCGGAGACAAACAGCATGAGTGAGCGTCCATGGTTGGCAGCCTACCCCGCCGGCGTACCTTCGGATATTGATCCCAGCCGCTATCCATCCTTGGTAGCCTTGATGGAAAACGCTTTCCAAACCTACGGGTCGAAAGCTGCCTACAGTTTCATGGGCAAAGAAAGCAGCTTTGCCGATATTGATCGACAAAGCCAGCTGTTGGCTGCGTACTTCCAGAGTTTGGGGCTGCAGCAAGGTGATCGCATCGCCATCATGATGCCCAATGTGCCTCAGTACCCTGTGGCTGTAGCGGCTATTTTGCGCGCTGGCTATGTGGTGGTGAATGTCAACCCGCTCTACACCGCGCGTGAGTTGGAGCACCAGCTCAAAGACTCGGGCTCCAAAGCCATTGTCATCATCGAGAACTTTGCCCATACCTTGGAGCAATGCATCCAGAAAACGCAGGTGCAGCATGTGGTGCTGTGTGCCATGGGTGACGAGCTGGGCTTGCTCAAAGGCTGCCTGGTCAACTATGTGGTGCGCAGTGTCAAGAAAATGGTGCCCGCGTTCCATCTGCCCCAAGCTGTGCGCTTCAAAGAGGCGCTGCGCAAGGGCGCACAGGCCAGTTTCAAGCGCCCCACCATAGGGGCTGACGATGTAGCCGTGTTGCAGTACACCGGCGGCACCACAGGCGTGAGCAAAGGGGCGGTGCTGCTGCACAAGAACATCATTGCCAATACCTTGCAATGCGAAGCATGGTTTAGCCCCGTGTTGGCGCATATTCGCAGCAGCGGTGACCAAGTCACCAGCGTCTGTGCCTTGCCGCTCTACCATATCTTCGCCTTTACGGTGAACATGATGCTGGCCATGCACACGGGGGGCAAGAACATCCTGATCCCCAATCCCCGCGATTTGGCGGGCACGCTCAAAGAGTTGGCCAAGCACCGATTCCACAATTTCCCGGCGGTCAACACCTTGTTCAATGGGCTGGTGCACCACCCTGATTTTGGCAAAGTGGACTGGAGCCATCTCAAAGTCTCTGTGGGTGGCGGCATGGCGGTGCAAAGTGCAGTGGCCAAAAAATGGCTAGAAAAAACCGGCTGCCCCATCGTAGAAGGCTATGGTTTGTCGGAAACCAGCCCGGTGGTCAGTTGCAACGCGGTGACGGCCGCTGAGTTCACCGGCACCATTGGTGTGCCCCTGCCTAGCACCGAAGTCAAGTTGGTCGATGCAGAAGGCCATACCGTGGAGGTGTTGGGTGAGCCGGGCGAGATCGCCGTCAAAGGCCCACAAGTCATGGCGGGCTACTGGCAGCGGCCCGATGAAACGGCCAAGGT
>JBJEZV010000043.1:0-2568 GCA_051887595.1 Comamonas sp. | reverse complement strand
CAGCCGTTCCTTTTTTGAAGGTCTGGTGGACCAGGCCTTGGCCCACGCCAAAAAGCTGGGCGCCACCGATGCCGGAGCCGATGCCTCGGAAGGCTGCGGACTGTCCGTCAGTGTGCGCAAAGGCGAGCTGGAAACCGTGGAGCGCAACCGCGACAAGTCGCTGGGCGTGACGGTCTACATTGGCCAGCGGCGCGGCAATGCCAGCACTTCGGACTTCTCCGAAGCCGCCATCCAGCAAACCGTGCAAGCCGCGTATGACATCGCCCGCTTCACGGCCGAAGACCCCACAGCGGGCCTGCCCGATGCCCAAGACATCGCCTTGCCCGGTACGCACCGAGATTTGCAGCTGTTTCACCCTTGGGACGTGAGCAGCGAAGAAGCCGCGCGCTTAGCCATTGAGGCTGAGGCGGCCGCCCTGGCAACGCACAAGCGCATCACCAACAGTGAAGGCGCGAGCGTATCGGCCCAGCAAAGCCATTTCTTTAGCGCCCATACACGCGGTTTTCGTGGTGGCTACGCGAGCTCGCGCCACAGCATTTCCGTTGCGCCGATTGCTTCGCTGCCCGGTCGCAGCGGCGAAATGCAGCGGGACTATTGGTACAGCTCCATGCGCAATGCGGCGGATTTGGCATCGCCTCAAGCCATTGGCCGCTACGCAGCGCAGCGCGCTTTGAGTCGTTTGGGCAGCCGCAAGATTCCCACCACTGAATGCCCGGTGCTGTTCGAGTCGCCACTGGCAGCGGGTCTGCTGGGCGGATTTGTGCAGGCCGTCAGCGGCGGCACGCTCTATCGCAAAAGCTCGTTTTTGCTGGATTCGCTGGGCAAGCAGGTGTTTCCTGCGCACATCGACATCGAAGAAGATCCCTTCATTTTGGGCGGCAAGGGCAGCTCCCCTTACGACGACGAAGGCGTGCAAGTGCGCCAGCGCATGGTGGTGGACAGCGGCCGTGTGGAAGGGTATTTCTTGTCGAGCTATTCGGCGCGTAAGCTCGGCATGAAGACCACGGGCAATGCCGGTGGCTCACACAATTTGGTGATGCGCTCCAAGCTCACGCAATCGGCTGATGACCTGGATGCCATGCTCAAGAAGTTGGGCACAGGCCTGTTTGTCATCGAACTAATGGGCCAAGGTGTCAACTACGTAACGGGCGACTACTCGCGTGGCGCATCGGGCTTTTGGGTGGAAAACGGAGAGATTGCATTCCCCGTCCAAGAAATCACCATCGCTGGCAACCTCAAAGACATGTACATGGGCATTGAGGCCATTGGTGCAGATGCCTACAACTACGGCGCCAAGACTGTGGGCTCGGTGCTGATCAATCGCATGAAGGTGGCGGGCAGTTGAGGTGAGGTGCTCTGCGTGGTGCATAGCACCATGACGCCTGACCCTGAGAAGCATGCTGTTGGCAGCATGCTTTTTTTTGGCTTACGTATTGAGCCGCACGTTGGTGCGGCCCCTTTTTGCAGACCTTTGAAAGCTTGTATGCACCCCCATAGCAAAAACCTCAATGGCCCAGACTGGATGGCAGCGTTGGTCGTGATCGTGGTGTGGGGCGTGAACTTTGTGGTCATGAAATGGGGCCTGCAAAGCCTCTCGCCCTTGCTGCTGTGCGCCCTGCGATTCATGGCTGCATCGCTGCCCTTTGTGTTGTGGGTGCGCCGTCCTGCGAATTTGAGTTGGAGATTACTGGCGGCGTATGGACTGGTGCAAGGCGTGGGGCAGTTTGGCCTGCTGTTTCTGGGTTTGCATTGGGGCATGCCTGCGGGCATGGCCTCGGTGGTCTTGCAGACCCAAGCGTTCATCAGCTTGGTGTTGGCCGCCGTGTTTCTGCACGAACGTCCCCAGCCTTGGCAGTGGCTGGGCTTGTGCATTGCCATCGTGGGGCTGATCACGATTGGTGCCTCACACGGTGAAGGTGCAACGCAGATGACACTGATCGGTTTTCTGTGCACTGTGGGCGCTGCAGCAATGTGGGCCGTGTCCAACTTGCTCACGCGCCGTGCAGCCCAAGCGGGGCCTTATGAACCTTTGCCGTTTTTGGTGTGGAGCAGCCTTTTTCCCATCGCGCCCTTGTTGCTGCTCTCGTACTGGCTCGAAGGTGGTTGGCCTCAGATGCAGTCGCAATTGATTGGCATCACGTGGCAAGGAGCAGGCGCAGCGGCTTATTTGGCGCTGCTGTCGACGTTGCTGGGCTATGGCTTGTGGACCCGCCTGCTACAGCGCTACCCCGCCAGTACCGTGGCGCCACTGTCGCTGCTGGTGCCAGTGATTGGCTTGCTTTCTGCCATGCTCTTGCTGGGTGAAACACCTACTGGCGTGCAATGGTTGGGAACCTTGGGCGTGCTGCTGGGAATGCTAATGCACCAATTGGGCGGGCGCTGGTGGCGGCGCGCTCAGGCATGACGGTCTGAAAGCCGCTGCACCACGAAGAGCGCAATACCTCTTAGCGGTGGTGTCCGCGGGGGCGGTGGTGCGGTGCCTTATGGGCTGGGCCTTTGCCCGGGTGCTTCTTAGGATGGGCATGGTGGTGACCATGCCCATGGCCGTGGTAGTGCCCTGGCGGCAGT
>JBJEZV010000042.1:7104-21909 GCA_051887595.1 Comamonas sp. | reverse complement strand
CCGCATCTCTATCAACTAAAGTCCGAACCGTTTACACAAAAATTCGGACACGCCCCTATGCTGTGTGGCGAGTGAGCAACGAAGAAGCAATGATTTGCTTCAATTCATTAGTCATCCGGATGAATCAAACAATAAAAAAGCCGCATGAAGCGGCTTTTTTGGTCTGGAAACATCCCTGATGTCGTGGGAGTTGGTTTGGGATTTCATTTTTGAAAATCCCACTTCTTACTTACCAAAATCCCAGCTTTTCCATCCACCTACAATAACTTAAACGTCAATATTCCCAGCCCGCAGCGCATTGTCTTCAATGAAATTGCGGCGTGGTTCGACTTCGTCGCCCATCAGCATGGTGAACACGCGGTCGGCTTCGATGGCGTCGCCCACTTGCACTTGCAGCAAGCTGCGCACATTGGGGTCCATGGTGGTTTCCCACAGCTGCTCGGGGTTCATTTCGCCCAAGCCCTTGTAGCGCTGGCGGGCCGTGGTGCGTTCAGCTTCGGCGATGAGCCAGTGCATGGCCTGGCGGAAGTCGCTGACGCGTTCGGTCTTGGCTTTTTCGCCTTCACCGCGTGTGACTTTGGCGCCTTCGGACAGCAGGCCAGCAAAGCTGTCTGCTTCGGCCGACAGGGCGGCATAGTCTTGGCCGCGCACAAAGTCTTGGGTGAGGATGGAGCTCTTGATGTTGCCGTGGTGGTGGCGGCTGATGCGCAGGATCGGGTTCTCGGTGTGAGGATCGATCTCAGCGGTCACTGCAGCGGGCACGCCAGTGGTGGTCAGCTCGCGCAGCTTGGCTTCGAGCACGGGCGCGCAGGCTTGGGCGTCTTCCAGGGTGTCGAGCTTGATCTTCACGCCGTCAGCAATCGCGCGCAGGGCTTCTTGGTCCAAGAAGTTGGACAGGCGCTCGATGACCATTTCTGCGGCCAAGTGCATGTCGGCCAGCTTGGACAGTTCTTCGCCTTCAATGGCGCGTGGGTTGGCGCCGCCGGTGGAAACCGAGGCGTGGTTCAGCGCAATCTTGAGCAAGAACTTGTTCAGCGCGGGGCCGTCCTTCAGGTACAGCTCTTCCTTGCCGTTCTTGACCTTGTAGAGCGGCGGCTGGGCAATGTAGATGTGGCCACGCTCGACCAGTTCTGGCATTTGGCGATAGAAGAACGTCAGCAGCAGCGTGCGGATGTGCGCGCCGTCCACGTCCGCGTCGGTCATGATGATGATGCGGTGGTAGCGCAGCTTGTCAGGGTTGTAGTCGTCCGAATTGCTCTTGCCCGATTCGACGCTGGCCTTGCCGATGCCGGTGCCCAGTGCCGTAATCAAAGTGATGATTTCTTGGCTGGACAGCAGCTTTTCGTAGCGGGCTTTTTCTACGTTCAAGATCTTGCCGCGCAGGGGCAAGATGGCTTGGAACTTACGGTCACGGCCTTGCTTGGCGGAGCCACCCGCAGAGTCGCCCTCCACGATGTAGATTTCGCACAGCGCGGGGTCTTTTTCTTGGCAGTCGGCCAGCTTGCCGGGTAGGCCCATGCCATCCAACACGCCCTTACGGCGGGTCATTTCGCGGGCCTTGCGCGCGGCTTCGCGGGCGCGGGCTGCTTCAATGATCTTGCCGGTCAGGATCTTGGCGTCGTTGGGGTTTTCTTCCAAGTAGTCGGTCAGCGTCTTGGCGACGATGTCTTCCACGGGCGCACGCACTTCCGAGCTGACCAGCTTGTCCTTGGTCTGGCTGGAGAACTTGGGCTCAGGCACCTTCACCGACAGCACGGCGCACAGGCCTTCGCGCATGTCGTCGCCCGAGACTTCGACCTTGGCCTTCTTGGCCAGTTCGTTGTCGGCAATGTATTTGCCGATCACGCGCGTCATGGCCGCGCGCAGGCCGGTCAGGTGGGTGCCACCGTCACGCTGCGGAATATTGTTGGTAAAGCACAGCACTTGCTCGTTGTAGCCATCGTTCCATTGCATGGCCACTTCGACGCCGATTTCGGTGCCTGGGATGCCGCCGTAGCTATCGGCAGGGCGTGAGCCCGTCGCGTAGAAGGCTGTGGGGTGCAACACCTTTTTGTTGGTGTTGATGAAGTCCACAAAGCCCTTCACACCACCAGCGCCCGAGAAGTCGTCTTCTTTGCCGTCGCGCTCGTCTTTGAGGCGAATGCGCACGCCGTTGTTCAGGAACGAGAGTTCGCGCAGGCGCTTGGCCAGGATCTCGTAGCGGAACTCAAAGTTCTCTTTGAAGATTTCTTGGTCGGGCAGAAAATGCACCTTGGTGCCGCGCTTGTCGGTTTCACCAATGACGCGCATGGGCGAGGTTTCAAAACCATCCACCACTTCGATGAGGCGGTTTTGCACAAAGCCACGCGAGAAGTCGATCTCCTGCACCTTGCCTTCGCGGCGCACGGTCAGCTTGAGCCACACCGACAGCGCGTTCACGCAAGACACGCCCACACCGTGCAGGCCGCCGGAGACCTTGTAGCTGTTTTGGTTGAACTTGCCGCCTGCGTGCAGTTCGGTCAGGGCGATTTCAGCGGCCGAGCGCTTGGGCTCGTGCTTGTCGTCCATCTTCACGCCAGTGGGAATGCCGCGGCCATTGTCGATGACGGACAGCGAGCCATCGGCATGGATGGTCACCAAGATGTCATCGCAGTGGCCTGCCAGGGCTTCGTCGATGGAGTTGTCCACCACTTCGAACACCAAGTGGTGCAAGCCGGTGCCATCGGAGGTGTCGCCAATGTACATACCGGGGCGCTTGCGCACGGCTTCCAGACCTTCCAGGATCTGGATGGCGCCTTCGCCGTAGCTGCCGTCAGCGGGAGTACTTGCGGGGGCCAAGGTCTGGTTTTCTGGCTTGTTCTCGTCGGTCATGAAATTGCCTTACTGCTGCAATAACTAGAGCTGTCTGCCCTTGTACTGCAAGGAAATACCAATAAATCGTTTTGCAAAAGCGCTTCCAGCCTAGGGATGGTGCTACTTTTGATGAATGACGGCAGTATTTGCACACCGCCGCCAGCAGGCGTTAAATACGCATCGGCATGACAACGTACTTGAAGTTGTCGTTGCCGGGAATGGTGATCAGTGCAGAGCTGTTGCCATCTTGCAGATCGACCTTGACCATGTCTTGCGACATGTTGGAGAGCACGTCGAGCAAATAGGTCACGTTAAAGCCAATGTCGATCACGTCACCGCCGTAGTCGATGTCGAGCTCGTCCACCGCCTCTTCTTGGTCGGCGTTGTTCGAGGCCACACGCAGCGTGCCGGGCTCGATGGTCAACCGCACACCCTTGAACTTGTCGCTGGTCATGATGGCGGTGCGCTGCAGCGAAGCCAGCAACGGCGCGCGGCCCAGCGTGATGCTGTTTTGGTGGTTGCGTGGAATGACGCGGTTGTAGTCAGGGAACTTGCCCTCGACCAGCTTGGTCACGAATTCCATGCCACCAAAAGTGAACTTGGCCTGGTTGTTGGCAAATTGCATCTCGATGCGGGGCGAGTTCTCGCCACCCACGTCGCTGAGCAGGCGCTGCAACTCCAGCACGGTCTTGCGGGGCAAAATCACTTCTTGCTTGTCACCCACGTCGACGTCCAGCTCCGCGCTGGCCCAAGCCAGGCGGTGGCCGTCGGTGGCCACTAGGCTTAGTGTGTTGCCTTCGGCCACAAACAAGATGCCATTCAAGTAGTAGCGAATGTCTTGGACGGCCATGGCAAACGAGACCTGGCCCATCAAATCCTTGAGCACCTTTTGCGGCACGCTAAAAGCGGGACCAAAGTTGGCCGCTTCTTGCACCAGCGGGAAGTCTTCCGCAGGCAGGGTTTGCAGCGTAAAGCGGCTCTTGCCGCCCTTCAAAATCATCTTGGACTGCTGCGACTCCAGCGCCACGGTCTGGTCGCCGGGCATGGTCTTCAAGATGTCGATCAGCTTGCGCGCACCGATGGTGGTGGCGAAGTCGCCCGTGTCACCGCCGAGTTCGGCTGTGGTGCGGATCTGGATTTCCAGATCGCTGGTGGTGAACTGCAGCGCATTGCCGGTCTTTTTGATCAGCACGTTGGCCAAAATGGGCAGGGTGTGGCGGCGTTCAACAATGCCGGACACCGATTGCAGGACCGCGAGAACTTTGTCTTGTGTGGCTTTCAGGACGATCATGTCAACCTCTGAGTTTCAGTATGCGGGTCTCTTCGGAATGAGCAGCGGCGCCTCATCATTTGCGCCCCCTCGTGCCACTCAAACCCTCTCATTTTGCCCGGTAGGCCCGGACTGGGCGAGAGGAATATCCATCAGCCTTTGAGCGTTTGCTCCAGCACATGTAGCTGCTGGTTCAGCTCGGTCAATTGCTGGCGCTCGGCGGCAATCTTGCGCACCGCATGCAGCACCGTGGTGTGGTCGCGCCCGCCAAACAGCTCACCAATTTCCGGCAGACTCTTTTGCGTCAGCTCCTTGGCCAAATACATCGCAATCTGGCGCGGACGGGCAATCGACGCAGGGCGCTTCTTGCTGTACATGTCGGCAACCTTGATCTTGTAGTAGTCGGCCACGGTCTTTTGGATGTTCTCCACACTGATCTGGCGGTTTTGGATCGACAGCAGATCGCGCAGCGCTTCACGCGCCAGTTGGATGGAGACTTCCTTTTGGTTAAACCGCGAGTACGCCAAGATCTTGCGCAGCGCGCCTTCGAGCTCACGCACGTTCGATCGCACGTTCTTGGCCACAAAGAAGGCCACTTCTTCAGGCATCTCGGCGTTCTCGGCGCGGGCTTTGTTGATCAAAATCGCCACGCGCATTTCCAGTTCCGGCGGCTCAATGGCCACCGTCAAGCCCGAGTCAAAGCGCGAGACCAAGCGCTCGTGGATGTTGGTCAGGCCCTTGGGGTAGGTGTCCGACGTCATCACGATGTGGCTCTTTTTGGCCAGCAAGGCTTCAAACGCGTTAAAGAACTCTTCTTGGGTGCGGTCTTTGTTGGCGAAGAACTGGACGTCATCGATCAACAAAAGGTCCAGCGAGTGGTAACGCTCTTTGAACTCGTCAAAAGTGCGGCGTTGATAAGCCTTGACCACATCCGAGACAAACTGTTCCGCGTGGATGTAGAGAACTTTGGCGTCCGGCTTGTCTTTGAGCAGCTGGTTGCCCACCGCGTGCACCAAGTGGGTCTTACCCAAACCCACACCGCCATAAATAAACAGCGGGTTGTACAGATGACCGGGCGAGCCTGCCACGTGCATGGCCGCTGAGCGTGCCATGCGGTTGGCCGTACCCTCGACCAAGGTCTCAAATGTCAGCGCGGAATTAAGGCGATTGCGAAACGCAGGCGCCGCCTCTTCAGGCGCTGCATGCGCAGGCATCAAGGTGGGGCTTTCGCTGGGCGTGCTGCGCTCTGCCTGGTAAGGACGCACATAGGTGCGCGTGACCGTTTCACGCTGCGCCAAGGCCAGCTCCAAGGTCACGGGCTGGCCATACAAATCTTCCAGCAAACCTGCAATGCGAGCGGCGTACTGGGCACGAATCCAATCGAGCTTAAAGCGGTTGGCCACGTAGACCGTGACCTTGGAGAAGTCTTCGGCCACAGATGCGGTCAAAGGCTTGATCCAGGTGTTGAACTGTTGTTCTGGCAGGTCTTGACTGAGCTGCTCGACGCAGGCGAGCCACAGGCCCAAACCGGCATCGTTGGAGGGTTCCTCTGTCATTTCGAAATGCTGCGCTTTTTGTGGATAGGAGGAACGGTTGCGGGTCTGTGATTGTAGCTTTTCAAACAGTTATCCACAAACGCCGCGCACTTTTCCCGTGCAGGAAGAAGGGGGCGTATTTTGGACCAACTTTTGAAGGTCATTGCAAGCAGGGCCTAACACTGAGATAATTTCGGGTTTCCCTGAATGTGTTCAGGGTGATAAGCCCCGCGCGAAGCTTTCATTTGCTGGTCGCAAGCCGCAGCTTGCGCCGTTTGCAGGCATGCTTGGCGGGGGAAATTTGGGTGCTGTGCAGCATGTGGCTGCACAGGGCCAGTAAAAAAAACTGAACCTTCTCAAGGAACGAACATGAAGCGTACATACCAACCCTCCAAGACCAAGCGCGCTCGCACCCACGGTTTCCTGGTGCGCATGAAGACCAAGGGCGGCCGTGCCGTCATCAACGCACGTCGCGCCAAGGGCCGCAAGCGTCTGGCCGTCTAAGGCGAGCCAGATTGGCCGACTGCCTGACACCACCCCCTGCCCGTGTGCAGGGCTTGCTGTGATGCAACGGCTAAAAACGCGCCCCCAATTTCAGGCAACCTTGTCAGGGGGAACCATCTCCCGGACACCGCATTTCGCGCTGCACCGTTTGGTGCTTAGCGCGGCGGATGTTGCCAAGGAAGCTGCGCCAACAGGGCCCGGCGACTTGCTGCCACAGCAAGCGCCGCAGGCCCTGTTTTTCGTGCCCGGTTGCCGCACACCGCAAGTGTGGATGGGCCCTTTGGTGCCCAAGCGCTGGGCGAAACGCTCGGTGACGCGCCACACCATCAAGCGCCAGATTTACGCCGTGGCCAGCGACTTTGATGCGCAATTGGCCGCTTTGCCTGCGGCAGCTTATGTGGTGCGACTGCGAGCCGGTTTTGACCGCAAGCAGTTTGTCAGTGCCACGTCTGATGTGCTCAAGCAAGCTGTGCGTGCGGAGTTGCAGCAATTGCTGGCCCACGCCACGCGCGCCAAAAAGTCTCCAATTGCCGTCCCACAAGCGCCGCCGGTTGCCGCGCCTGTGGCTGAACTGTCTGGAGCGGGGTAAGCCGTGATCAAGGCCTTGCTCATGGCGCTGGTGCGCGGTTATCGCCTCACATTGAGTCCATGGCTGGGGTCGGCTTGCCGTTTTGAGCCCACCTGTTCCCTGTATTCTTTGCAGGCCTTGGAGCAGCATGGCGCTGCCGCTGGTACCTACTTGACCCTGCGAAGACTGGTACGCTGTCACCCTTGGTGCGCTGGCGGACACGATCCCGTGCCTGCACACGCGCCAAAGCTGTTTACCGCTTTGACCTCCTCTTCCTCACCAAAGAAGTCTTCATGAACGACATTCGCCGCACCATTTTGTGGGTGATATTTGGCTTTTCCATGGTTTTGCTGTGGGACCAATGGCAAATCCACAACGGCAAACAAGCCACGTTCTTCCCCAAGCCAGAACCTGTTGTGGCCACGGCGCCTGCCAATGCGCAGCCTGCTGATGTGCCTGAAGCCCTGAGCGCGGGCGCCAATGCTTCGGCCAGCGATGTGCCAGGCACCAGCGATGCTGCGCCTGCGGCCACCCGTGAAAAAGTCACGGTCACCACCGATGTGCTGCGCCTGACCTTTGACGGCCAAGGCGGCGCGCTGGTGCGTGCAGAGTTGCTGGACTACGCCCAAGACGAAGACCGCAGCAAGAACGTGGTGCTGTTTGATGAGAGCGCTGAGCGCGTCTACCAAGCACAAACGGGCCTGATTGGCGGCAACTTCCCCACCCACAAGACGGTGATGAACTTGCTGCCCGGCGAGCGTGAGCTCAAGGACGGCGAAAACCAGCTGCAGGTGCGCTTTGAGTCGCCCGAGGTGGACGGCGTCAAGCTGATCAAGACCTTTACGCTGCAGCGCGGTGCCTACGATGTGGGCGTCAAGCACGAAATCGTCAACAACGGCGCGTCTGCGGTCAGCCCCCAGTTGTATTTGCAGCTGCTGCGTGATGGCAACTTGCTCGATGCCGGCAACGCTTTCTACTCGACCTTTACCGGCCCTGCCGTGTATTCGGAAGACAAGAAGTTCCAGAAGGTGGAGTTCGAAGACATTGCCGAAGGCAAAGCTGAATTCCAAAAGTCCGCCAGCACAGGCTATGTGGCCATGGTGCAGCACTACTTTGCCTCGGCCTGGTTGCTGGGCGAAGGCATCCAGCGCGACAACTTTGCGCGCAAGGTGGGCGACAACCTGTACGCTGCTGGCATGATCACCCCCGTGGGCAGCATTGCCCCCGGCGAGACCAAGTCGGTGGAAGCACGCTTGTTTGCAGGCCCTCAGCTGGAAAAGACGCTGGAAGCGCTGGCTCCCGGTCTGGAGCTGGTCAAGGACTATGGCTGGCTGACCATTTTGGCCAAGCCTTTGTACTGGCTGCTGGACAAGATCCACGGCGTGCTGGGTAACTGGGGCTGGTCCATCGTCGGTCTGGTGCTGTTCCTGAAGATCTTGTTCTACTGGCTCAACGCCAAGGCCTATGGCTCGATGGCCAAGATGAAGGCCATCAACCCCAAGATCATGGAAATGCGCGAGCGTCTGAAGGGCAACCCCCAGCAGATGCAGCAAGAGATGATGCGCATCTACCGCGAGGAGAAGGTCAACCCCATGGGCGGTTGCTTCCCCATCATGATCCAGATCCCTGTGTTCATTGCGCTGTACTGGGTGCTGCTGTCGTCGGTGGAAATCCGCCACGCACCTTGGATCTTGTGGATTACCGACCTATCGGCCAAGGATCCGTTCTACATCTTGCCGCTGCTGATGATGCTGTCGTCGCTGCTGCAAACAGCGCTGAACCCTGTGCCACCAGATCCTATGCAGGCCAAGATGATGTGGTTCATGCCACTGATCTTCGGTGTCATGTTCTTCATGTTCCCCGCAGGTCTGGTGCTGTACTGGTTGACCAACAACATTTTGTCGATCGCGCAGCAGTGGGTGATCAACACCCGCATGGGTGTGCCACCGCAGTTCAACCTGCCCAACTTCAAGAAGGCCGATGGCGTCACCGACGTCAAAGCCAAGAAGAAGTAAGCAGCGTTTGCGCTGAGTGCAACAAAGGCCGCGCAAGCGGCCTTTGTGTTTTGCAGCACATACTCTGCAAATCAGAGCGCATTGCCTTTGTGTAGCAACGTTTTTCATATGAAAACTATCGGAAAACGTTGTGGTTCAAAGGGCGTGTGCTGCGATTTATAGAGTAATGGCCCCTGTGGGCCTGCGGCAGGCTGTGGCTATGATGGTCTGCTGCTGATAAAGGAAATCCGCCATGCTTGCGCGCCATACCGATCCCATTGTTGCCATTGCCACCGCTCCGGGCCGCGGGGCCGTAGGCATTGTCCGCGTCTCGGGCAAAGGCCTGGCATCGTATGTGCGCCACTTGCTGGGTCGCGACCTCAAGCCCCGCGAAGCCACGTACCTGCCGTTCAAAGACAGCAAGCACGCGCCGATTGACCATGGCTTGGCCATTTACTTTCCCGGCCCCAACAGCTATACCGGCGAAGATGTTCTGGAGTTGCAGGCACACGGCGGACCGGTCGTGCTGCAGCTGCTGCTGGCGCGTTGCCTGGAAGTTTCTCAAGAAGTGGGTGATAACTCTCAGGAGGTGGTCTTGCCTGGTTTGCGCCTGGCCCAGCCCGGCGAATTCACCGAGCGCGCGTTCTTGAACGACAAGATTGATCTGGCCCAGGCCGAGGCGATTGCCGACCTCATCGATGCCAGCACCGAAGCGGCAGCGCGTAGTGCCAGCCGTTCGCTGTCGGGTGAGTTCTCGCGCGAGATTGGCGAGCTTCGCGATGCGCTGGTGCATCTGCGCATGCTGGTGGAAGCCACGCTGGACTTTCCCGAAGAAGAGATCGACTTTTTGCAAAAAGCCGATGCCTATGGACAGCTCGACAACCTGCGCGACCAGCTCGGCTTGGTGCTGGCGCGCACCCAGCAAGGCGCGCTGCTGCGCGAAGGCATCAAGGTGGTAATTGCCGGGCAGCCCAATGCGGGTAAAAGCTCGTTGCTCAACGCCCTGGCGGGCGCTGAGTTGGCCATCGTCACACCGATTGCTGGGACGACGCGCGACAAGGTACAGCAAACTATCCAGATCGACGGTGTGCCGCTGCACGTGATTGACACGGCCGGTCTGCGCGAGAGCGACGACGAGGTCGAGCGCATTGGCATTGCACGTGCCTGGGATGAGATTGCCGGTGCCGATGCTGTGCTGTTTTTGCACGACCTCTCGCGCATGGGTGAGGCGGGCTATGTGGCGGCAGACCTGGACATTGCCCAGACGCTGGCTGCGCGCATCGCGCCCAACATACCAGTGATTGATCTGTGGAACAAAACCGATCTGGCCGCACCCGGGATTCAAGCTGCGCAGATGCAGCCACTCGCTCCTTTGGCGGGCCGCAAGGGCAGCGAAGCCAGCTTGAGCCTGTCGGCACGCACCGGTGAAGGTTTGGATGCTGTGCGCCAGCGCTTGCTGCAAGTGGCAGGCTGGCAGTCGGCTGCCGAAGGCCTGTACATCGCACGCGCGCGCCACGTTGAAGCCTTGCAAGCCGTAGGCGCGCACCTGCAAGAAGCGCACGATCAGCTGAACGTGCCCGGGCCTGCGTTAGACATCTTGGCCGAGGAACTGCGCCTGGCGCAAACCGCGCTCAACAGCATCACCGGAGAATTCACTTCAGACGATTTGCTGGGGGTGATCTTCAGCAGTTTCTGCATCGGCAAGTGAAAGCAAAAAAGCGCCCCGAGGGGCGCTGGGTGGAGCAGATCTGCGCGCTTAGTCGAGCGTGATCTTGGCCTTTTTGACCACGTTGTCCCACTTGGTGATTTCGCTGGCCAAGAAGGCCTCGGATTCCTTGACCGACAGGCCCGCTGGCAGCACGCCCACGCTGTCAAGCTTGGCCTTCACATCGGCTTCGGGCAGCACGGCGGCAATTTCTTTTTGCAGCAAATCAATGATGGGCTTGGGCGTTCCAGCAGGCACAGCGGCCATGAACCAGGCATCGGCCACAAAGTTCTTCAGGCCTGCTTCGTGCATGGTGGGCACATTGGGCATGGCAGGCAGGCGCTCGGTGTGGGCCACCGCCAAAGCGCGGACATTGCCAGCGTTGAGTTGGGAGTTGATGGTCACCGCCGTCAGGAAACCAAAATCGGTTTCGCCTGCAACCAGCGACACCACAGAGGGCGCGCTGCCTTTGTAAGGCACGTGGGTAACTTGCACATCGGCTTGCAGTGCGTACAACGCGCCGCCCATATGGTTGGGGCCGCCGGTGCCGGACGATGGATAGTTCAGCACGCCAGGCTTGGCCTTGGCGGCCGCGGTTAAATCGGCCAGTGAGTTCAGTGGGCTCTTGCTGCCCACGGTCAGCACCAGCGGGCTGCGGCCAACCAGGCTCACAACGGACAAGTCGGTGAGTGGCTTGTAAGGCAGCTTGGGGTAGAGGCTGGGCGAGATCGCCAGTCCACCCACGTCACCCAGTACCACGGTGTAGCCATCGGGTGCGGCCTTGGCAACACGGTCCACACCGATCGTGCCATTGGCACCGGGCTTGTTTTCCACCACCACCGACACGTTCAGGCGCTCGCCCAGCTTTTGTGCCAGCAGGCGGCCCAAGATATCGGTCGAACCACCGGCAGAGTACGGAATCACCAGCGTGATGGGCTTGCTGGGATAGGGCTCTGCGGCATGGGCAGCGCCTGCACAAGCAGCGATTAAAGCCGTGGCGCTCAGCGCAGCGCGCCAGATGGAACGGGTGGAAGCCATGAAGTTAGCCTTTCTAAACCAGGGTTAATGATGCTAATGATGACAAATATCTGGCGCTGAACGGCTCCCTTGGTGCTCTTTTTTGCAGCAGTGAACGCTGGCGGTTCACGAAGAGCCACCGCAAGACTTGAAACATGGGTTTTGATAGCTGCTTGCCAGCGTACATACTTGTTTTCCAATACAAAACATACGCAAGTGCTGATGCATCAAAGGCTTACTGCTGCAAATTGCGGTGCAAGATGCGCCGAATTTCAACGATCGCGCGCGGGTGCTCTTGCACGCTGTGGCTAAAGGGCACGATCAATTCAGAGGCCGCACCTGGTAGGTGGGCGCTGCGGTAAGGAACGATGCCATCACTACTGTCCTCCAGCGGTGCTTGGGGCGTGTGGTTGCCGATGATGGAGTGATAGGTCACATGCGAAGCAATCGGTAAATCGGCCGCAATTTGCACATAGCGGTCAGCGTCGCTCAGGTTATCAATGCTGTTGGGAATGCGCAGTAGCGATGATTTGCCAATGCGTGGCGATGCCTGCGCCATCTGGCGCGTGACATCGGCAAATTGCTCCACCATGGAAAACGGCAGCGTGATCAAGTTGGACACCCAGCGTGCCACGCGGTTGTTGGCAAAGTCCGTGCCGCGGTGCGGCGCCGCAATAAAGATCGCAGTGCTCACTTGCGGCAAGGCCTTGAATTCGAGCAAATCTGTGAGTTTGGCGCGGCTTTCCGGACTGGTTGCCGAGTCCCAGCCATAGGCATGTTGGAGCTCTTGCAGCATGCGCCCATCGCTGTTGCTGACCAGCAGGCGCGAGAGCACACCGCCCATGCTGTGGCCCACCAAAGTAATGTTGCGAGAAGCGCGCGCTGTGCCTTGAGGATCAAAGTGCTGCAGTGTCTGTTGCAGCGCTTGGCGGATGGCGTAGTTGTTCAGTGCCAGCGGGGCATTGGTGGGGTAGTAGACCTGCCAGACTTGGTAGTTGCTGCGCAGGTTCTCGTCGCCAAGCACTTCGTTGGCGACGTTGATCCAAGCTTCGGGGCTGCTGGCCAGACCATGCAACATCACGATGATGCGGCGCTTGGGGTCGTATGGCTGCATCAGATAGATCTGGGGTTGCTCCAGTCCATTGGACAGCCCAATCAATGTGCGCAGTGCCTGCGTCGAAAAGCCCGAGCGCGCCAGCCACAGGCCATAGCCTGAAGAGAAATTGCCCGCCAGCGGCACCTTTTGGTGCGCCAGCTCAATGTGGTGGAAACGGTAGGGGTCGTATGCCACCCACTGCAGCTCTTTGGTGGAAAGCACCTCTTGCAGGGTGTTGCCGCCAAAACGCAGCAACACGGTCACTGCAGGAAAAAGCGATTCATGGAACGGTGGCGCAGGTGGGCCTTCGACATCGCGGCCCAGACGACCGGGGCGGGTCACTTCGTCTTCACCTTGGAAAACCGCCACCAGCTCGGCGCCGAAACCATCACGCCGGTACTGGTTGCGCAGCCCCGAAAAGCGCAGCGCAGTGGCTGGTACCAGCTCGTGCGGCAGACTTTTGTTCGTAGGCAGCCACAGGCCAGAAAAGTCGGTGCCCATGCTCCAGGTGCCGAACTGCGCGGGCACAGGCTCGTCGCTATGGCGGCGCAAAGCAAACATGCCGGTGACTGCTTGCTGCACCGCGTAGTTGTAGTAGTCGCGCACCTGGATTTGGCGGTCTTCAAACGCCCGCTCTCCCGGTTGGCGCTGGGTAAAAAACAAATAGGCCCAGGCGTGGCGCGCTGCTTCAATCCAGGCCATCACCTCAGCCTGTGTGCGCGTGCCAGGCAGCGAAGGCGCACTTTGCGCTTTGCGCGCTTGCAGCGTCCACAGTTCTGCCAAAGTCGCCATGCGTTGTTCGTCGTACAAGCCTGTGGCATAGGCCAGTGTGTAGTGGCAAGCGGGCACATCGGCTTCGCAGCGCTTGAGGTCCAAATCAAGCACACGCAGGGCCTCTTGGGCCGCAGGGCTGAGCTCGCCCGAGGTCAGTACATCGCTGCGCCGCTCGGCCAGGTACTGGGCTGGATCGGAGGAATGCACCGTTACACCAGCACAGCCGCTCAGGGCCGCCACACACAGTCCGATCCACAGCCAATGTGCCGTAGCCAGGCAGCGGTGGCAAAGCATCAGTGACAAAGTGCGCAGGTGCATCATGGAACGACTTCAGTGGTTGATGTGGCTGCTGAGTCTCGCAGCAATGACAGCAGCGGTTGGCGAATGTGGCGTGAAAAATCTGCGCTGCGGGCCGCATCAGATGCATCAGAAGGTGGTTGCCAAACTTGGGCCAGTGCAGTGATGTCGCCAGCAGCTGATTGGGTAGCTAACGGCGCTGGTGACAGCAGTCCGTGCACATCGCGCAAGTACTCTGGCAAATAGCCCGAAGCCAACAGGCGCCAATCCAGTGGCAGACTTTGGCCAATACGCCGCGCCAATTGCCAGACGATGGTGGTGCAGTTGGCCGTGAGCGTGTGATAAAAGCGTGGCTGCTCGCGCAGGGCTTGCGCCTGCGTGGCATAGGCCATGAAAAGATCCCGCATGGCGGGTTGTGCCATGTGTACACGGTACAGGCGCACCTGCTCGCCACGTGCGTTGGTGCGCACGGCCAGAATGTCGCGTTCGTCGGCCGCAATCAAAGCCATTTCGTACTGTTTGAAAAAACCTGCAACCGCATCGAACTGCTCGTGGCGCTCTTTGCGTATTTCGATGGAAAAGACCAACTGCTGGCCATCGGCAAACCCGAACGACACCAGGGTGTGTGCAATGGCAGGACCCATCCAGTACGACAAGGCAACGTCGACACTGCGCAGTTGGTTCAAGTCGTAGTCGCGCGTTTCCCAGCGTGGGGTGTAGTCGGTTTCACTGCGCCAATCAAAATTGCGCACATCGTGTACTTGCACCAAATGCGGGGCGCTGGGGTTGGGCACGATGTACGTCTGGCGCACGACATCATCGGCCCAGTCGCGGTCTTGGCGCGGGGCGATCTGCCACCACCACAAACTGTGCGCCAGCACCAAAACCATGGCAACCAGCCAGCGTTTGCTCGCGGCGATGTTTTTGAAGGTTGCCACAGCCAGCCATGCCAGCAACCACAGCACCAAGCACAGCATATACATGCCCGCAGTCCGTGGCAGCTGCAGCCACATGCCGTAGGTGCTCCAGGCTACATACAAAAGCCCGCCCAAGCTAAGCAGCACACGCCCGCAGAAGCGACCTACGCGTTGCGCGAGAGCATGAAGAGAAGAGGGCAAAGCAGGAGCAGACATGGAGGCGGCTGGGCAGATAACGTCGCGGAGTGTGCCGTGCGAGAGCTAGCGATGCATGTCAGTCAAGGTGGGCAGCGGCG
>JBJEZV010000042.1:0-7004 GCA_051887595.1 Comamonas sp. | reverse complement strand
CGGAGTGTGCCGTGCGAGAGCTAGCGATGCATGTCAGTCAAGGTGGGCAGCGGCGAACAGCCTGGGGCGCACAGCCGCAGGCTTTCAATGACCGGCGAAGTCCACCAAAGTAAACAAGGGCAGCTTGCCCGTCTCTTGCAGCAGCTTGGAGCCACCCAGTTCCGGCAAATCAACGATGGCGGCGCCTTCCATCACGGACGCGCCCAGCTTTTCGATGAGTTTTTTGCCCGCCATCATGGTGCCGCCGGTAGCGATCAAATCGTCGATCAGCAGCACGCGGTCACCCGGTTTCACAGCATCGGTGTGCAGCTCGACCGTGGCGCTGCCGTATTCGAGTTCGTAGGTTTCTTCGACGGTGGTGAACGGTAGCTTGCCCTTTTTGCGGATCGGCACAAAGCCGACGTTCAGTTCATAGGCAATCACTGCGCCCAAGATAAAACCACGGGCATCCAGGCCTGCCACCACGTCGGGGCGCTTGTCCGCATCCATGTAACGGTGGACAAAGGCATCAATCAGCACGCGAAAGACCTTGGGGTCTTGCAGCAAAGGGGTGATGTCGCGGAACTGCACGCCAGGGGCGGGCCAATTGGGCACCGTGCGGATGTGCTGGCGAAGGTAGTCGTTGACGCTGGTGGTATGCATGGGAGTGGTCATGGAGCCTCATAAAGCAGCACACGCGCTGCGCGGGGCAAAGTCAGGAAAAGGGATGGGGCAACGCGCTGGGCCGTGCATGGAGTCCAGGGCGCCGATCAGGCAAAAAGTGTAATGAGCACAGCAGGTTTGCGCACGTGCGGCAGCAGCAAGGCGGCACTTTTTGTTGGTATCGCACGCCGGGCTACTTGGCGGGCGCAGCTGTTGTAAGCATGTGGGCGGCAAAAGCTGTAGGCCGTCGTAATTTTGCGCGCTGCATGGCCCATGGCGCGCAGCGCGTATATGCGGAGACCGATAAAATCGTTCCATGAATACCCCTCAGCAGCCTTCGCCCTCTTTGGGCGCCTCGCAGGCTTTGGCTACGGCCCGCGAAACCCTGTCCATTGAAATCCAGTCGCTCCAGACCTTGGCCCAGCGCTTGGATGAAAGTTTCGTCAATGTGGCGCAGGCAATGCTGGCAACGCCCGGGCGTGTGATTGTCATGGGCATGGGCAAAAGTGGTCACATCGGTCGCAAGATTGCGGCGACTTTGGCTTCTACCGGCACACCGGCTTTCTTTGTGCACCCAGCAGAAGCCAGCCACGGCGATCTGGGCATGGTCACCGACAAAGACATGGTGCTGGCAATCTCCAACAGTGGCGAAAGCCATGAGCTGACCTCTTTGCTGCCTGCGCTCAAGCGCCAAGGCGTGCGCGTGGCGGCCATGACGGGTGGCCTGCAATCAAGCTTGGCGCAGCATGCAGACTGGGTGCTCAACACTAGCGTAGAGCGTGAAGCCTGCCCGTTGAACCTGGCGCCTACCGCCAGTACAACCGTGCAACTGGCGTTGGGCGATGCGCTGGCCGCAGCCTTGCTGGATGCGCGCGGCTTCAAAGCCGAAGACTTTGCGCTGTCACACCCTGGAGGGGCGCTGGGTCGCAAGCTGCTCACCCATGTGCGCGACGTCATGCGTTCGGGCGATGACGTGCCACGCGTAGGGCCTGAGGACGGCTTTAACCGTTTGATGCGCGAAATCAGCGCCAAGAACATGGGCGCCAGCGCCGTGGTGGATGCCGACAACCATGTGCTGGGCATTTTTACCGATGGTGATCTGCGTCGTAGCATTGAAAACGGCACCGATTTGCTGCACGCCAAAGCCCAGGATGTGATGTATCCCACGCCGCGCACCATCAGCC
Organism: Comamonas sp.; assembly: GCA_051887595.1. Lineage (GTDB taxonomy): Bacteria > Pseudomonadota > Gammaproteobacteria > Burkholderiales > Burkholderiaceae_C > Comamonas. Next base: position 5,178 of record JBJEZV010000042.1, on the reverse strand, counting down.
CGGATGCTTTGGCGGCCGATGCGGCGCAAATGATGGAGCGCCACGGCATCACCTCGGTGCTGGTGGTCGATGCGGAGCGCCGCCTGGTGGGCATGGTGCATATCCGCGACCTCATGGTGGCCAAGGTGATCTGATGACTGAGGCTATCTTGTCAGCTGATTTTCAAGCCCGCGCCGCGCAGGTACGCGTGGTGTTCTTCGATGTGGACGGTGTGCTCACCGATGGTGGCTTGCTGTTTACGGAAGCAGGTGAGAGCCTTAAGCGCTTTAACACCCTGGATGGACATGGCCTGAAGCTGTTGCAACGTGCAGGCATTACACCGGCGGTGGTTACTGGGCGCGACTCTGCCCCCTTGCGTCTGCGCTTGCGCCAACTGGGGGTGGAGCATGCGGTCTTTGGCACAGAAGACAAGGTGCCTGCCGCTGCCGCCATTTTGGAGCAGCTTGGGCTGCAGTGGTCGCAGGCCGCAGCCATGGGTGATGATTGGCCGGATCTGCCTGTGATGCGCCGCTGCGCAATCTCTTGCGCACCCGCTAATGGCCATGTGGAAAACCGCAAGCAAGCGTCGCTGGTCACCCAAGCCATGGGTGGACAGGGCGCCGTGCGCGAGTTTTGTGATGCACTGCTGCATGCAGGCGGCCACTATGACCGTTTGCTGGAGGCCTATACGCAATGAAACAGACCTTCCAACGGATGTGGGAGCATGTGTCTATTTATCTGCCCGTGCTGCTGATGGCGGCGCTGGCGCTGGGCACATGGTGGCTGGTACGCAATGCTCCCAAGCCGTTGGTGGCGGCAACAGACCAGACAGTGTCGACCGATCCTGACTACACCATTGTGGCGTTTTCGGTGCACCAGTTCGACGCCCAGGGGCGCTTGCAAAGTGTTATCACGGGTGACGAAGCGCGGCACTTTCCTGCGACTGATTTTCTCGAGGTGGATAGCGTGCGCACTCGCAGTATTGCGCCAGATGGGACAGTGACACTCACATCGGGTCAGCGCGGAATCAGCAACGGTGATGGCTCAGAAGTGCAACTGTGGGGCGATGCGCAGGTGCTGCGTACGCCAGTAGGACAACCCCACAACCAAATGCGCGTAGAGGGTGAGTTCCTGCACGCCTGGACCCAAGAGGAACGCGTGCGCTCTCATTTGCCGGTGGTGCTGGTGCGTGGCAATAATCGTTTTGAAGGCGACAGTCTTGATTACGATAATTTGTCGCAGGTTGTCGAATTGAAAGGCCGCGTGCAAGGTGTGATTCAACCGCGCGGTAAATAGAAACCCTTGCAAAACGGATTAACTTTGTAAGTTTCATAGACACTTGTAGGAATAATCCGGCAAAAACAAAAGGCCCTGACGGGCCTTTTGTTTTTATTAATCCGTATAGGGATTAATTGTCGTTGCGGTAGCGATTGTTATTGCTGTAATCACCGCCTCCATTACCACTTTGATCGTAATTGGAGTTATTGCGTCCACGAGGGCCGGTGCCATAGGGGCTGCGGAAGTTGCCTTCAGAGCGGCCTGCATAACCACCACCTGGATTGCCACCTTGGTTGTAGCCGCCACCGTAGCCGCCGCTGCGTGGAGGGCGCGGTTCCATGGGGCGTGCTTCATTGACCACCAAGCTGCGTCCGCCCAGGGGTTGACCATTCATGCCTTGGATGGCGGCATTGGCTTCGGACTCGCTGCCCATTTCGACAAAGCCAAACCCCTTGGAGCGACCAGTATCGCGTTCCATCATGACCTTGGCACTGGTGACTGCACCAAATTGCACAAAGGCCTGCTCCAAATCATGGTCACGCACGCCATAAGGCAAATTGCCCACATACAACTTACTACCCATTACTGACTCCTCAACCAATCAACCAAAATGGAAAGAAACTTGTTAATCGACCTGTTTCAAGCTGTATGTGCCACAGGATGAGATAACGCGTGAAATATTATTGGCAGACTTAAATCGAAAAGACAACCGTTTAGCGGAAATGTGTAGCAAGCATAAAAAAAGGAACCTTTAAGGTTCCTTTTTTCTTACAAGGGCTGCACGCAGGCGTGCAGCCGATGTTCAGCTGCTTAGTAGCTGTTGCGGCCACCGCCGTAACCGCCACCACCAAAGCCGCCGCCGTTGCCACGGCCGCCGCCGAAGCCACCGCTACGGGGAGGGCGGGGTTCCATGGGGCGAGCTTCGTTCACCACCAGGTCGCGGCCGCCAAAGTTTTGGCCGTGCATACCTTGGATAGCGGATTGGGCTTCAGCGTCGCTGCCCATTTCCACAAAGCCAAAGCCCTTGGAACGGCCAGTGTCACGCTCCATCATGACCTTGGCGCTTTGCACGCCGCCGAATTGGGAGAATGCTTGCTCGAGATCGCTGTCGCGGAAAGAGTAAGGCAGGTTGCCTACGTAGAGTTTGTTGCCCATGGTTGGACTCCTAGAAAAAGACTTGAAACGCGATGGAGCCCTGCCGAAAGCCAACTTTCCGTGACCTACCTTAGAGACGCAAACGCACTTGCTCTTGTACCCGCGTACCCGCGTACCCGGGAGCGAGCTCATTATGTAGCAATGGATCGTGCGCACAACGAGGTTTTGAGAAATTTGTGCTCCTATACAACATGGCATTCGGGGCAACCCTAGATCACCACGTTGGTAACGTGGCGCAGTCAAGTTATTTGGCAGATAAAAATTTCAAATCGATACAATAGACAAGTCCTTGGGGAGTAGTCCGTTCAGCGTGCAATGCGCTGAAAGCATGTATCAACAGACTTGGCGTGAATCACGCTATGGTGCATGCGGCTTGCTAGAGCTGGGCAAGACCATTGACTCGTACCGTTCCGGGCTGGACACGGTAGGGGTCAATGCGTTTGTTGTCCGCCCATAATTACTATGTGACCCACATGGAAGCCTTTCTCGTCTCCACCGGCATCGTTGCACTGGCAGAAATGGGTGACAAAACCCAGCTGCTGTCTTTGGTGCTGGCTGCTCGTTTTCGCAAGCCTTGGCCGATTGTCTTGGGCATTTTTGTGGCAACCGTTGTGAACCACGGTCTGGCTGGTGCAGTCGGTGCCTGGGTCAATGCCTTTATTGGCCCTGATGCCATGCGCTGGATTTTGGGGCTGTCGTTCATTGCCATGGCCGTGTGGATGCTCATCCCCGACAAGCTCGATGACGAAGGCATGGATGGCCATACCCGCTGGGGCGTGTTTGGCACGACGCTGGTGGCTTTTTTCTTGGCCGAAATGGGCGACAAAACCCAAATTGCCACGGTCATGCTGGCTGCGCAATACAACGCTTACCTGTGGGTGGTGCTGGGCACCACGCTGGGCATGATGCTGGCCAACGCGCCCGTGGTGTGGTTGGGGGACAAGCTGGTCAAGAAGGTGCCCATTCGGATAGTGCATGTCATTTCGGCAGGCATCTTTTTGGTGCTGGGCTTGGTGGCGCTTTTCGCGCAAGGGGTGCCAGGTTTGGCATAATGGTCCGTATGCGCCGATTTGCTTCTGCTTGCGGGCGCTTTATAAATCCTGCTAAAGACGAAACCGTTTGCACAGAACCCGGCCTCGTTTTTAGCGATGCCGGGTTTTTTTATGTCCTTCATCGCCACACCACAATTCATGCATTTCGCGGATGCCTTGCCCCTGCAAAGCGGCAAGCAGCTGCGCGACTACACCCTTGCGTATGAGACCTACGGCACGCTCAATGCCGACAAGTCCAACGCCATTTTGGTTTGCCATGCCCTGAACGCTTCGCACCACGTAGCGGGCGTCTACGAAGGCCAGCCCAAGAGCGCGGGCTGGTGGGACAACATGATTGGCCCGGGCAAGTCGGTAGACACCAACAAGTTCTTCGTCATTGGCGTGAACAACCTGGGCTCGTGTTTTGGCTCGACCGGCCCCATGCACACCAACCCGGACACGGGCGAGATCTATGGCTCCAGCTTTCCGGTGCTCACCGTGGAAGACTGGGTGCATGCGCAGGCGCTGCTGCTCGATCGCCTGGGCATTGAGCAGCTGGCCGCCGTACTGGGTGGCAGCTTGGGCGGCATGCAGGCGCTGAGCTGGACGCTGCAATACCCCGAGCGCATGCGCCACGCGGTGGTGGTGGCCAGTGCGCCGAATTTGAACGCGGAAAACATTGCGTTCAACGAAGTGGCGCGCCGCGCCATCGTGACCGACCCGGACTTTCATGGCGGCGACTTCTATGCCCACGGCGTTGTGCCCCAGCGTGGGCTGCGCATCGCCCGCATGATTGGTCACATCACGTATTTGAGTGACGATGTGATGAACCAAAAGTTTGGCCGCGAGCTGCGCGAGGGGCCCAACATCAAGTTCACCACGCAGGACATCGAATTCCAGATCGAGAGCTACCTGCGCTACCAGGGCGACAAGTTCAGTGGCTACTTTGACGCCAACACCTATTTGCTGATCACGCGCGCGCTGGACTACTTCGATCCAGCCAAAAAATACGGCGGCAGCCTCAAGGCGGCGCTCGCACGCAGTTTGGCCAAATTCTTTTTGGTGAGCTTTACAACCGACTGGCGTTTTGCGCCCAGTCGCAGCCGCGAGATCGTGCAGGCGCTGCTGCAAAACGGCCGCGCCGTGAGCTATGCCGAGATCGACGCGCCCCACGGGCACGATGCGTTCTTGCTGGATGACCCACGTTACATGAGCGCCATGCGCGCTTACTTTGAAGGAATTGCCAAGGAGTTCACGGCATGACAAGCACATCGACCATGCAGGCATTGGCCCAGCTGGTGCCCGAAGGCGCCCGCGTGCTGGATTTGGGCTGCGGTGATGGCAGCATGCTGGAGTTTTTGCAGCGCACGCGCGGCTGCACGGGCTATGGCGTGGAAATTGACGACGCCAATGTGCTGGCGTGCTTGAAGCGCGGCATTCAGGTGTTGCAGCTCAACTTGGACGAAGGCCTGGCCATTTTTGAGGACAACAGCTTTGACATGGTGCTGCAAATCAACACGCTGCAGCACCTGCGCAACACCGAAACCATGCTGCGTGAAACGGCCCGTGTGGGCCGCATGAGCGTGGTGAGCTTCCCCAATTTTGCGCACTGGCCCAACCGCTTTTCGGTGCTGCGCGGTCGCATGCCTGTCACGCGCCACCTGCCCTACCAGTGGTATGACACGCCCAATATCCGCGTGGGAACTTTCAAGGATTTTGAGGTGCTGGCCAACAA
>JBJEZV010000041.1:0-2584 GCA_051887595.1 Comamonas sp. | reverse complement strand
TCAATGCGTTGCTCGGCGGCCAGCTGCAACTGGCGCTGCTGCCCACATCGACCGTGATGCCGCTGGTTGAATCTGGCAAGCTGGCCGCTTTGGCGGTGAGCTCCAGCCAGCCCAGCCCCATGGCGCCCGGCGTGCCTTCGATGACCGATATTGGTGCCAAGGGCGTGGATATTGAAGTGTGGAACGCCGTGATGGCACCTGCCTCCATGCCCGAAGCGCATCGCGAAAAGCTCTCGCAATTGCTCGAGCAAATCCTGCACTCGCCGGAAGTGCGCAACAAGCTCACCGCCCAAGGCTGGCGCATTGACGATGTGAGCGGCAAGTCGCTGGCGCGTCGCATTGACAACGATGCTCGCGTGAATGGTGATTTGATCGCCAAGAAGGGCATTCGTCTGGAATAAGACAATGCGCCTGTGTCGCTGCCAAGAAGGTAGTTGATGCAGCACACCACATCCAACAAAAAAGCCGCAGGTGTTGACCTGCGGCTTTTTTTTGTGAGCGGTGTGTGCCCTCAAGGCTGTGGATAGCGCCCGGTATCGTCTGGCCAACGTGTGAGCACGTCATAACCGTCGGCCGTGACAACGACCATGTGCTCCCACTGTGCGGACAGCGATTTGTCTTTGGTGACGACCGTCCAGCCATCGGACAGCTCTTTGGTGTCGTGCTTGCCAGCATTGAGCATGGGCTCGATGGTGAAGATCATGCCTTCTTGCAAGGCCATGCCCTGACCGGGATAGCCGTAGTGCAGCACTTGCGGTTCGTCGTGGTAGGTCTGCCCAATGCCGTGGCCGCAGTAATCGCGCACGATAGAAAAGCCGTCGCGCTGGGCCACGGTCTGGATGGCGTGGCCGATATCGCCCAATGTGGCGCCAGGCTTGACTGCGCGAATGCCCGCCACCATGGCCTCGTAGGTGGTATCGATCAGCTTTTGGGCCTTGGCCGAAACGGTACCTACGGTGTACATGCGTGAGGTGTCGCCAAACCAGCCGTTTTTGATCAAGGCCACGTCGACGTTCACAATGTCGCCGTCCTTGAGGACTTCACCCGGGTTGGGAATGCCGTGACAGACCACGTGGTTGACCGAGGTGCACACGGTCTTGGGAAAGCCATGGTAGCCGATGTTGGCTGGGATGCATTGGAGTTCATCGACGATGAAGTCGTGGCACAGCTTGTCCAAGTGTTCGGTGGTCACGCCAGGTTGAACGTGGGGCGTGAGCATGGCCAGCACACGGGCGGCCAGCATGCCAGCTTCGCGCGACTGGGCGATGGCAGCAGCGCCATGGATGGGAGGGAGGCGGCGGTAAGGACGTTTGGCCATGAAAGCGTGCAAGTAGCCGCAGGGCTACTCGGAGAAAAATCAAAGCTGCCACTGTAGCGCTTTGGCGCTGCGCGTGTCTGGCGTGAATCCACAACAGACGGCAGCGGCACGGTTTTGGCTTGGAATAAATGCAAACCATAGCTGATTGCCTAAGCTCCATAAGCTTTTCAGCATCAAAAGTATCTGAAATGCCTATGGCGCTTAGACGAGTAGCTATAAAAACAAAGCCCGCAAGCGCAGGCGCTGGCGGGCTGGGCAGTCACAGCAGGCTGATATGGCCCGCTGCTGCATGCGATTAACGCTGGTCGATAGGCTTGACGTCGCGGGCCACGGAGCCGGTGAACAGCTGGCGAGGACGGCCGATCTTGTACTCAGGATCGCCCATTTGTTCGTTCAGCTGGGCAATCCAGCCCACGGTACGTGCCAGTGCGAAGATACCGGTGAACAGGTTCACTGGAATGCCGATGGCGCGCTGCACGATGCCGGAGTAGAAGTCCACGTTGGGGTAGAGCTTGCGCTGAACGAAGTAGTCGTCTTCCAGAGCGATCTTCTCGACTTGTTTGGCCAATGCGAACAGAGGGTCGTTTTCCAAGCCCAGTTCTGTCAAGATTTCGTTGCAAGTCTCTTGCATCAGCTTGGCGCGGGGGTCGTAGTTCTTGTAGACGCGGTGGCCAAAGCCCATCAGCTTCACGCCGCTGGTCTTGTCCTTGGCCTTTTCCATGAACTCACCGACCTTGGCGATGCCGCCGTTGGCCTGGATTTGCTCCAGCATGTTCAGGCAGGCTTCGTTGGCACCGCCGTGGGCAGGGCCCCACAAGCAAGCTACGCCAGCAGAGATCGCTGCGAAGGGGTTGGTGCCCGACGAGCCGCACAGACGCACGGTCGAGGTCGACGCATTTTGCTCGTGGTCAGCGTGCAAGATGAAGATGCGGTCCAGCGCCTTTTCCACCACGGGATTGACCTTGTACTCTTCGCAAGGATTGCCGAACATCATGCGCATGAAGTTGCCAGCGTACGACAGGTCGTTCTTGGGGTACATGTAAGGCTGGCCCATGCCGTACTTGTATGCCATGGCCACCAGCGTAGGCATCTTGGCGATCAGGCGGATCGCAGCGATTTCGCGGTGCTCGGGGTTATGGATGTCGGTGCTGTCGTGGTAGAAGGCGGACATACCACCGACCAGACCGGTCAACACGGCCATGGGGTGGGCGTCGCGGCGGAAGCCACGCAGGAAGAACTGCATTTGCTCGTTGACCATGGTGTGCT
>JBJEZV010000040.1:1540-22000 GCA_051887595.1 Comamonas sp. | reverse complement strand
TCGGCCAAGCGCACGGAGACAAAGGCATCGGGGTCCAGCTGCAGGCGGTCGCCCTCTTGTAAGCTCGCGCCGCGTGCCACAGGGGTGGTCGTGCCGGCGCGCTGGACTTGGGCGCTGCCTTGTACATAGTCCACCGAAGCGCTGGCCATGCGCAGCAGATGCAAAGGAATTTCCAGCACCGAACCTGGCTGCAGCCGGTAAGGGCTGGGCACGCGGTTGTGGTTTTGCAAATCGGTCCAGCGCTGCGCATCACCCAAATAGCGGCGTGCCAGCTGCTCCAGCGTGTCGCCTGCGACCACCCGGTGCTCCAGCACACGCGCTGCGGCAAAAGCGGACGTCTGCGCGCGGCTGGGCAAACTCCAGGTGGCAGCCAGGCTGGCCAGCAAGCACATGCCCAGCCAAGCGTGATGGGAAACCGGGGCACGGTGGCAGTCAACGCGGCGGTGCATAAGCAGGTCTCCGAGGGTAGCTAGATATCGTGAGCGTCTAAGCGATAGCCCAGCCCATAGACTGCACCCACAGAAAATGCATTGCCAGGGCGCAACTGCAGCACCTGGCGCAAGCGCGAGACATGGGTGTCCAACGAACGGGAAAGCACTTCGGCGTTCTGGCCCCAGACCATCTCGCGCAAGTGATCGCGCGAGAGCAAGCGGCCCACGTTCTGGAACAGCAGCATGGCCAAGGCAAACTCGCGGTACGTCAGCACCACCTCTTTGGCACCAAACTGCACGGTCAAGTTCGAGCGCGTGAAGGTGTAAGGCCCAAAGCTTTGCACATCGTCTGTGCATTGGGGATAAGCCCGGCGCATGAGCGCATTGATACGGGCCTTGAGCTCTGACACCCGCAGCGGCTTGATCATGAAGTCATCCGCGCCGCAGTTCAGCCCTTCCACCACGTCTTGCTCTTCGCTGCGGTGGGTGATGAACAAAATGGGCATGGAAGGCTCCAAATGTCCACGTGCCCAGCGGATGACCTCGGGGCCGCTCATGTCGGGCAGCTCCCAGTCGACGATCAGCATGTCGAAGGTTTCGCGGCGCAAGTCCTGCAAGCAGGCTGTGCCCGTGAGGTAGAGGCGACAGCTGTGGCCCATGTCTTGGGCCACGTGTTCGATCATGTCGAGCTGCAGTGGATCATCATCGAGAACGGCGATACGCATTCAGCGGGCTCTCCCTGGATGGCTAAAGGGGGTGTGCAAACTTTTAGTCTTTGGCAGCTTCTTGCAGTTGTTGCAAGGCGTTCAACACCTCATCGTGCCCCACACCCTCGCCCCATTGCAAGTGTTGCGCCAGCGATTGCAGTGCCGAAGCACCTTGCTGTTGCAGTTGAGCAATGCTCTGGCCTGCCAGCTTGGGTTGTTCGAACGCTGTGCTTTGCAACAACAGGCGGCCATCGGCGGCCAGGAGCTTGAAATAGAACTTGCCATCAGTCTCGCGGTATTGCTTGAAGCTGGGCAGTGCTTGCTTGGCAGCCTTGGTTTTCTTGCTCTGGCTGTCTTGGTTGGCCAAGCTGCGCAAACCCACGGCAGCACGCAGTTTGGCAATAAAGGGTTGGCTCAGTGCGCGGGCACGGGCTGCACCAATTTGCAAAGCGGCTTCCACCTTTTCAGGATGAGCCATGAGGTCCTCATAGATGGCACGCTTGGGCGCCAGTTCAGCGTCGATGCACTCAAACAGCATTTGCTTGGCATCGCCCCAGCCAATGCCATCGGCAAATGCTTGGCGCATGGCTTCGGTTTCTTGTGGCGTAGCAAAGGCTTGGTAGAGCTGGAACAGGGCCGAGCCTTCGGTGTCTTTGGGTTCCCCGGGCGCACGCGAGTCGGTCACGATGCCGTTGATAAGCTTTTTGAGTTCGTTGCGCGGCGTGAACAGCGGAATGGTGTTGTCGTAGCTCTTGCTCATCTTGCGGCCATCCAGGCCAGGCAGCGTGGCGACGTTTTCTTCAATGGCCGCCTCGGGCAGCACAAAGTGCTCGCCATACAGGTGGTTGAAGCTGGACGCCATATCACGCGCCATTTCAATGTGCTGGATCTGGTCACGGCCAACCGGCACCTTGTGGGCGTTGAACATCAAGATGTCGGCGGCCATCAGCACCGGGTACATGAACAAACCGGCGGTCACGCCATCGTCGAGCTCTTTGCCCGCTTCGGCATTTTTGTCTTGTGAAGCTTTGTAGGCATGGGCGCGGTTGAGCAGGCCCTTGCCGGTGACGCAGGTCAGGAACCAGTTGAGCTCCGGAATCTCTGGCACATCGGACTGGCGATAAAACACCACTTTCTCTGGGTCCAAGCCGCAGGCCAGCCAGCTGGCCGCAATTTCCAGCGTGGAGCGGTGCACGCGCGCGGGGTCTTGGCACTTGATCAGCGCGTGGTAGTCCGCCAGAAAGTAAAAGCTTTCCATGCCGGGGGTCAGACTGGCCGCCACAGCGGGACGAATCGCACCGGCGTAATTGCCCAAGTGGGGGGTGCCGGAAGGGGTGATGCCAGTCAGAAAGCGGGTGGTACTCATATCTCAAACCAAGGTGTTAAAGCCAAAGGCCGCCATGTGGCAGCCTCTTTCAAAATTCAACGCAGCAGCGCCAGCAAAGGGGTGATCATCCAGTCAATGGCGGTGTAGCCCCAATCCATCAAGGGGCGCAGCCAGTACGTGCTGACGATACCGGCCAGCACCAGTGCCAACACAATGAAAAAGCCAAAAGGCTCGATGCGTGCCAGCCAGTATCCGGCCTTAGAGGGCAGCAGCCCCGCCAAAATACGTCCGCCGTCCAGCGGAGGCAAAGGAAACAGGTTAAAGGCCCACATCACCAAATTGACCAAGATGCCAGCGCGGGCCATTTCCAGAAAAAACCGCTCCTGCACGCCTGCCACCACCAAGACCACCAGCGCCACAGCCCAGACGATGGCTTGCACAAAATTGGACGCTGGCCCTGCCAAAGCCACCCAGATCATGTCGCGCTTGGGGTGGCGCAAGTTGCCAAAGTTCACGGGCACAGGCTTGGCGTAACCAAACAAGAAGGCACCCGAGGTGGAAAAGTACAGCAGCAAGGGCATCAAGATGGTGCCGATGGGATCGATGTGCTTGAGCGGGTTGAGCGTGATGCGTCCGAGCATGGAGGCCGTGTGGTCGCCAAAGTAACGTGCGGCGTAGCCGTGGGCTGCCTCGTGCACCGTGATGGCAAACAGCACGGGCAAGGCATAGATCAGGACGGTTTGTATGAGTTCGTTCACCCAGTGATTGTCTCAGAAGCAGCATCCATGGTGCGCAGCAGCGGTTTAGGCAAGGACGTTTTTTGGAGCCCAGCCGTTGTGGGCATGGGGTATACCCGAGATAGGAATCTCCACAGGTGCCATGAACGGTAGGCCGCGCACAATCGAGTGACAGATAGAAACATTTCGAGGGGCTGCTGTGCTGGGAACAACAACATGGAAGGTGGGGACGCGACTGACGGTCGCATTTGGGTCACTGATGCTGTGCATCAGCGTCTTGGTGGTGGTGGCGCTGTGGGGTTTGCGCACGCCTGCCCAGGCCGAAGCCGCCTCCACAGCCATTGCGGTGCTGGGCGCTGGCAGCGTGTTGCTGGCATTGCTGTGCCTGCTGTCGCTGCGCCATGGGATTGTGCAGCCGCTCTCGCAAGCTACCTTGATTGCCGAGACCGTCGCTGCAGGGGATTTGAGCCAAGAATTCAGCAGCGATTTGCAGGGCGACTTTGGTCGCCTACTGGGCGCGCTGGGCACCATGGAAGACACGCTGACCGAACTGGTGGGGCGCATCAAGGAGTCTGCCGATGCGATTGGTATTTCGGCGCAGGAAATCGATGTGGGCAATGGCGATTTGTCTCAACGCATTCAGCAGCAGGTTTCGGCGCTGACCCAGACAGCCGCCAGCATGGACCAGTTGACCGCCACCGTGCACCAAAACGCCGAGCGTGCCCGTTCGGCCAGCACCTTGGCCATTGATGCGGCGCGCACGGCGGACAAGGGCGGTGAAGTCGTGGGGCAGGTGGTGCAGACCATGCAAGCCATCAGTGCCAGCTCGGGCAAGATTGTGGACATCATCCAGGTCATCGAAGGCATCGCCTTTCAGACCAATATCTTGGCGCTCAATGCTGCGGTGGAAGCCGCACGTGCAGGCGATCAGGGGCGTGGCTTTGCGGTGGTGGCCAGCGAGGTGCGCAATCTGGCCCAACGCAGCGGTGTCGCAGCACGCGAGATTCGCGAGCTGATCCAGCAATCCGTGCAACAGGTGCAAAACGGCGCGGGTCTGGTGGGTCAAGCTGGAGAGACCATGCAAGCCATTGTGAGTTCCGTGGGCCAAGTCAGCGGCTTGCTGGGCGAGATCTCGCAGGTGCTTGATGAGCAGCGTGAAGGCATCGTGCACGTCAATGCTGCGGTATCGCACATGGATGGCTCGACCCAAGAAAATGCGGCGCTGGTCGTGCAGGCAGCGCAAGCTGCTTCGGCACTGTCTGCACGGGCCTCGGATTTGCAGCGCGCAGTCGGCGCGTTCAAGCTCGACGAGGACGATGCACCCCTGGCCTTGCCCCAGGCCCGCACCACATTAGCGCTGACCTGAAGGCGGCCCTGCTTGCTACAAGCCCAGCGTGCTCAAAGGGCCGCGCCCTTCGCGCAGCACCACGGCTTCGCCGCCCGTGCGCATGGGCGAAAGATCCACCACGGTCGTGGGCTCCAGCGGGCAGGCACCCGCATCGACCACGGCGTCCAGCTCGTGCTCAAACCGTTCGCGAATGGCCTCTGGATCGTTCATGGGCAAACTCTCGCGCGGTGCAATCAAGGTCGTTGCCAGCAGCGGCGCGCCCATGAGTTCCAGCAGTAGTTGCGTGCCCTTGCGATCGGGCACCCGCAGGCCAATGGTCTTGCGCGACGGGTGGCTCACGCGGCGCGGCACTTCCTTGGTGGCATCCAAAATAAAAGTGAACGGCCCGGGCGTGGCCTGTTTCATCAACCGGTACTGCGTGTTGTTGACCAGCGCGTAATTGGCCAGCTCGGACAGGTCGCGGCACAACAGCGTCAGGTGGTGCTTGTCGTTGACTTGGCGGATGCGGCGCAGGCGATCGACCGCATGGCGGTCGTCCAGCTGGCAAACCAGGGCGTAGCTGGAGTCGGTGGGAATGGCCAGCACACCGCCTTTTTGCAGCAGCGCTGCTGCCTGCTTGAGCAAGCGCGGCTGTGGGTTATCGGGATGGACTTCAAAGTACTGGGCCATGGCAATTCCTTGCAGGGCGCAGGTGGGGTGGCCCAAACTGCGCGTTCAGTGACATTGGTGATGCCTTAAGCGGCACTGGCACGTATCGTACGCTCGGCCAGCAACTGTGTGATGCTGCGCGTGCCTGCGGGGTCATCGGGCAGTGCCCCGAGATCCGTGCTGGACTCTTCGGGGCTGTGAAAGTCGCTACCCCGTGAAGCATACAAACCAAAGTCTTTGGCCATGTCGGCATAGACCGCATATTCATGGCGTGCGTGGCTGCCGGTGACGACTTCCACGCCTTGCCCTCCGCAGTCTTTGAAGCTGCTAAACAGCGCATATTCCAGATTGGGCGTGAGCTGGTAGCGCGCAGGGTGGGCGATCACGGCGACGCCACCGGCAGCGCAAATCCAGCCCACAGCATCGCTCAAGCTGGCCCAGCGCTGGGGCACATAGCCGGGTTTGCCTTCGACCAGATAGTGCCGAAACACTTCGGGAATGGAGGCACACACGCCGCTGTCGACCAAAAAGCGCGCAAAGTGGGTGCGCGAGATCAAAGCAGGATTGCCCACATAGCGCAGCGCACCCTCGTAAGCATGGGGAATGCCTGCCAGCGCCAGCTGCTCGGCCATGGCCTGGGCGCGCGGCACGCGGCTGTTGCGTACCGATTGCAGGCCTTGCACCAAGGCTGGGTGCTGGGCATCAAAGCCCAGCCCGACGATGTGCACGGTGGCTTGGGCAAAGCTCACAGAAATTTCCACGCCCGTCACAAAGTCCAGCCCCATGTGCTGGGCTGCGGATTGGGCTTCGGGCAGTCCGGCGATTTCATCGTGGTCGGTCAAGGCCCACAGGCGTACACCGCGCGCATGGGCGCGCTGGGCCAAAGCGGTGGGGCTTAAGGTGCCGTCAGAAAAAGTGGAGTGGCAGTGCAGATCAACACTGCGGCTGTTGGGCAGCGTGGTGGTGGCGGTGGATGGCATGCAATCCCCCATAAAAGTGGCCAATGCGCGGGCAGGTGGCTGCCATGGTGACATTTGCCCCTGTGCCGCCATGTCGGCCAAGGCGCGGTGTCCAGCGCAATCGGGTGAAAAATCGAAAAAAGGAGCTGTTAGCCTTTGACTGTTAAGGTTTTCAAAATGTTTTGTATCTGAAAACCTTGCTGTACCAAGGCAAGTAGCTCACAAAGTAGGTGTTTTAGCCTTCAGCGCCTTCGACCAGGAACTGCACTTTGCGCTCGCCGCGAAACTCGTTGATGTCCAGACGAAACGCCAGATGGACCCAATCTGGCAAAGGCTCGGTGCGGCCAAACCAGATGCTGTCCACCACATCGCCGCGGTGGCGCACCTGCAGCTTCAAGTGTTTTTCCGCCACCAAGCGTTGCGAAACGATTTCTACATCTTCGCTGAAGGTCGGATAGGCAAAGCCTTGGCCCCAGACCTCTAAATTAAGGCGCTCCACCACCTCGGCTTGGCGAAATGAGGGATCCAACGGGCCGTCGGTTTCTACGCAGCGCGTGAGCGTCTTGGCGTCCAGCCACTCTTGCGCCACTTGGGCAAAAGCGCGCTCAAAGGTGTGAAAGTGTTTTTCTGCGATCGTGCAGCCTGCGGCCATGGCGTGGCCCCCAAAGCGCAGCAGCACGCCGGGATGGCGCTTGGCCACCAAGTCCAGCGCATCGCGCAAATGAAAGCCGGGGATTGAGCGGCCCGAGCCCTTGAGTTCGTGCGACTTGCCCTCAGCCTGGCTGGCCGCAAACACAAACGTGGGGCGGTGCAGCCGGTCTTTGACGCGCGAGGCCACAATGCCGACCACGCCTTCGTGGAACTCTGGGTCAAACACGCTGATGGCCGCAGGCGGTGTCACGCCGTCTTCAAACAACTCATCGGCCAAGGCAAAGGCTTGCATGCGCATGCCCGATTCCATTTCCTGACGGTCGCGGTTGATGCGCGTAAGTGCCTGGGCCAACTCCAGCGCGCGCGGATAGTCATCGGTGAGCAGGCATTCAATGCCAATCGTCATATCGGCCAAGCGGCCTGCGGCATTGATGCGCGGGCCCAGTGCAAAACCAAAATCCGACGTGGTGGCCTGCTGGTACTGCTTCCCTGCTGCTTCGTACAGGCCGCGAATGCCTGCTTGCATATGGCCTTTGCGAATGCGCTGCAAACCTTGCGCGACGAGGCGGCGGTTGTTGGCATCGAGCTTGACCACATCGGCCACTGTGCCCAGTGCCACCAGCGGCAGTAGCGTATCGAGCTTGGGCTGGTTGCTGGCATCGAATACGCCACGCGCACGCAACTCGGCGCGCAGCATCAGCAGCACATAAAACATCACGCCCACGCCAGCCATGGCTTTGCTCTCAAACGTGCAGCCGGGCTGGTTGGGGTTGACCATGGCGTGTGGGGTGGGCAGCACTTCGCCGGGCAAGTGGTGGTCGGTCACCACCACGGTCAGGCCCAAACGCATGGCTTCGGCCACACCTTCAACACTGCCAATGCCGTTGTCCACGGTCAGCAGCAACTCATGCCCTTTGTCATACACGCGCCGTGCAATCGTGGCCGACAGACCATAGCCATCGGTGATGCGGTCAGGCACTTCATAGCTCACATGCTGGGCACCGAGCATGCGCAGACCGCGCACACCGACAGCGCAGGCCGTGGCGCCATCGCAGTCGTAATCGGCCACGATGCAAATGCGCCGCTGGGCCGCTATGGCATCGGCCAACACCTGCGCTGCTTGTTGAATGCCTTTAAGGCCCGAAGGCGGCAGCAGCTTGCCCAGCCCTGTGTCCAATTCGTCGCACGTTTGCACGCCACGCGCCACATACAGGCGTGCCAGCAAAGGGTTGATGCCCGATTGCACCAGCGATTGGACGGTGCTTTCAGGAATCTCTCGTTCAATGATTTTCATAGCGCTTGGTGTAAGCCAGCAAAGCGCTGGGGAGAAAAGAGGTTGCGGATCTTGTCCGTCCAACTGCGTGGCTGGGTACTGAAGCTGCGGGCATGCAGCTCTCCAGCCAAGGTCAGCGTGGCTTGGCCACCTGCATGAACGTGGTGCAGCAAATCGGTCAACGGCCCAGCGTCGGCGGCCAACCACGCGGCTTTCCATGCCACCCAGTCCTGGCGCAGCGCGCTTTGGCGCAGGCTGTCGATCACCTGCAAATGCACCTGCGCTTGCTGTGTGCGAACTTGGGCTAACGCATCAGCGCTCAGATGGCCTGCGCCATGCATCCAAAACGCATTGATGGGTGAAAGGCCGCGTTCGGCGCGTGCATCGTTAAAGCCGTGGTCGTACAACAGCATTTGCACTTCGCTGTGCAGGCGCTGCAGACGGCGCGCAGCGGCAGTGGGTGGCAGCCAGTTGCTCACATCGCGCAGCAGCACGCGGTCCATCGATGCGGTCATCAGTTGCGCCACAGGGGCGCCGCTGACGCACCAGCGCTGCGGCTCCACAATTGTCAATTGCATGCCGTCTTCGGCAAACCAAGGTTGCAGCACGCGGTGCAGGGCCTGTGCATCTTCGGCGTCGAGCACCAACTCCGAGGGATCGTCCATGCGCACCTGATCGGCCCCAGCCGTCCAGTGGCAGGGCGTGAACCAGGCGCAGGGTTCGGCGAGGTCCGTCGTGCATGCCGCCCAGGCAGGCTGGGCAGCATCCAAGCCCCATGCACGCGCCACAGCACGTTCGTGCGGAGGAAGCGGTTGATCGGGCTCACCCAGATCCACCTCGCTGGGCGCCAGCGTGCGCAGCAACTGCTCCAAGTGCGGCAACTCCAGCGTCTGCAACACATGCTGGCAACTGTCATCGCCCACGCTGGCGTAAGGAATCACGCAGTGGTGGTGGGTGGCCGACGGTGACGGCAACACCGTGAAAGGCAAAGGCAGAACGGGCGAAGGCATCGACATAGCCTGCTATTGTCGCCAAACCAGCCGCCCAGCGCTGCTGCTTTTATGCATGACCACCCTGGCGCTGTGCAGCGGACCGTGCTGTCATGCGCCGGCTGCACCGTCAACCGCATCTTTGTCTTCACAGTAGCTTGCGGCTGACGGCATGGGCGCTGCGGCAATGCCACAATGCTGCCCACGTATGCCAATTCCCTACGAACTTGCTCTTGGCTGGCGCTACACGCGCGCTGGCCGTGCCACACGCCGCAACGGCTTTATCTCTTTTATCTCCGGGGTCTCCATGCTGGGCATTGCCCTTGGCGTGGCGGCCTTGATCATCGTGCTCAGTGTGATGAACGGCTTCCAAAAGGAAGTACGCGATCGCATGCTCAGCGTGGTCTCGCACATCGAAATTTTTGCGCCCAATGGGCAGGCCATGTTGGATGTGGACACCACTTTGCAGCAGGCCAAGCAACACCCTGAAGTGGTGGGGGCTGCGCCCTTTGTGGCCGCGCAAGGCTTGGTGGCACGCGGGGAAGACATGAAAGGCGCCATCGTGCGCGGCATTGATCCTGCGCGCGAAGGCGAGGTCACTGATCTGGCCGCCACCAATGCCGAGGTGCTCAAGCTTTTGACGCCCGGCACTTTCAATATCGTGCTGGGCCAGGAACTGGCAAGGCAAATGGGCGTGGGCGTGGGTGATGTGGTCACGCTGATTGCGCCGAGTGGCCAGGTGACACCAGCAGGCGTGGTGCCGCGCCTCAAACAAATGACGGTGGCGGGCATGTTTGACTCAGGCCACTACGAATACGACTCGGCCATGGTCATGCTGCACTACGAAGATGCGCAGCGCATCTTCCGTCTGGAAGGCCCCACAGGCATTCGTTTGAAGCTGCAAAACCTGCACGAAGCCCCGCGCGTGGCGCGGGAGCTGGCGGGCATGATCACCGAGTTTTTGTACCTGCGTGACTGGACCCAGCAAAACAAGACTTGGTTTGCCGCCGTACAGCTGGAAAAACGCATGATGTTCATCATCTTGACGCTGATCGTGGCTGTGGCGGCCTTCAATCTGGTGTCGACCTTGGTGATGACAGTGACGGACAAGCGCGCCGATATCGCCATCTTGCGCACGCTGGGCGCATCGCCCGCGTCCATCATGGGCATCTTCATGGTGCAAGGCGCAATGGTGGGCGTGATTGGCACCTTCGGCGGCTTGCTGCTGGGCTTGGGCATTGCGCTCAATATCGATGTCATCGTGCCCGCGATTGAGCAGGCGCTGGGCGCCACTTTCTTGCCCAAAGACATTTACCTGATCAGCAAAATGCCCAGTGAGCCGCAAAGCAGCGACATTGTGCCGATTGCCGTCATTTCTTTGATTTTGGCTTTTGTGGCCACCATTTACCCCAGCTGGCGCGCCAGCCGCGTGAACCCTGCGGAGGCTCTGCGTTATGAATAACTCCCTGGTTTTAGAAGCACGTGGCATCTCCAAGCGGTTTGAAGACGGCCACCTGAATGTGCAGGTGCTGCAAGGTGTGGATTTGCAAGTGCATGCGGGCGAAACCTTGGCCATCGTCGGCGCCTCGGGTTCGGGCAAAAGCACCTTGCTGCATTTGCTCGGCGGGCTCGATACGCCCAGCACGGGCAGCGTGCATTTGCTGGGCCAGCCCATGCACAGCCTCAGCCCCAGCAAGCAAGGCGAGCTGCGCAACCAGCACCTGGGTTTTATCTACCAGTTCCACCATTTGCTGCCCGAGTTCAGTGCGCAAGACAACGTGGCCATGCCGCTGCGCATTCGGCGCGACAGCAAGGAAGCTGCGCGCGCGCGTGCGGCGGACATGCTGGCAGCCGTCGGCCTGCAAGAGCGCCTGGCGCACCGCCCCGCAGAGCTTTCCGGCGGCGAACGCCAGCGCGTGGCCATTGCGCGTGCACTGGTCACACAGCCCGCCTGTGTGTTGGCCGATGAGCCCACGGGCAACCTCGACCGCTCCACCGCCGACGGCGTTTTTGCGCTGATGCTGGAGTTGGCACGCAACCATGGCACGGCTTTTGTGATGGTCACGCACGATGAGTCATTGGCGGCCAAGTGCGACCGTGTAGTGCGATTGGTCAAAGGCCAGCTGAGCAACGCTGCAGCACCTGCAGCGCTGTAAAAACACATAAAAGGAGCTACCAGCCTTTGTGTGACAAGGTTTTGCGTGTCTTAGGAATTGCAAAGCCTTGGTACACAAAGGCAAGTAGCTCTTTTTTTATGTAGTTTTTGGCATAGCAGCCCATCGGTGCGGCTGTGGCGCAAGATCGCATAGCCCAAGGGTTGGGCGCGCAGTGGCATCATCGCTGCATGAGTACGTCCCCGTCCCTGCCTTGGGTCGACACCCACTGCCACCTCGATGCCGCTGAATTTGACGCTGATCGCGCCCAGGTGCGCGCGCAGGCGCGGCAAGTTGGGGTGGAGCATCTTGTCATCCCCGCTGTGGCGCGCGCGCATTGGCAAGAGGTCGTGGCGCTGGCCCATGCCCATGGCGACAGTTATGCGCTGGGCATTCATCCGCTGTACACGCCTCAGGCACAAGAAGACGATATCGCTGCATTGCGCAGCATCTTGCAGGAGCGACAAGACGATCCGCATCTGGTTGCCGTAGGTGAAATTGGGCTGGATTTTTTCGTTCCTGGCCTGGATGTGGAGCGCCAGAACTGGTTTTACGAGCAGCAAATTGCGCTGGCCCGTGAATTCAGTTTGCCGGTGATTTTGCACGTGCGCAAAAGCAGCGATCGCTTGCTCAAGACGCTGCGCGCCAAGCCGGTGGTGGGCGGGATTGCCCATGCTTTTAATGGCAGTGCGCAGCAAGCCCAGGCTTTTATCGATGTGGGCTTCAAACTGGGCTTCGGCGGCGCAGTCACCTATGACCGCGCCTTGAAGCTGCGCGAGTTGGCAACCAGCTTGCCGCTGGAATCGTTGGTGCTGGAAACCGATGCGCCGGATATTCCGCCGCATTGGCTCTACACCACCGCCGAGGCGCGGGCTGCGGGCCAGCCTCAAGGGCGCAATACCTCGGCAGAGTTACCCCGCATCGCGGCTGAGATTGCGGCGTTGCGCGGTATGGCGCCAGCGCAATTGGCGCAGGCCACGGCAGACAATGCGTGCCAAGCTTTGCGGGGTTTGCCTGCATGGCTGCGCAGTGTGCCAGCGTGCGCGGAGCATCGCTAAAACTCCGGCAGCGGCAGCTGGCAAGGCTTTGCACGCACAATCGCTGACCATGAACATGGACGCGCCTTCCCGCACCGACCGCTTGCAAGGGCTGGCCCCAGTGGCCGATGCGCGCACGCGTTTGGTGATTCTGGGCAGTTTCCCCGGAATGGCCTCGCTGCAAGCGCAGCAGTATTACGCACACCCGCAAAACAAGTTCTGGCCCATTCTTGCGGCTTTGTGGCCTGCACACATCCTACCTGAGCGCAGCGACTACGCAGGCCGCTGTGCTTGGCTGCTCGAACGCGGTCTGGGGCTGTGGGATGTGTATGACAGCTGCGAGCGCCAAGGCAGTTTGGACAGCAACATTCGCCAGCCGCAGGTCAATGACTTTGCTGCTTTGATGCAGCGCTGTCCGCAGCTGCAGGCCGTCGCCCACAACGGCGGTGAGAGCTACAAGCACAGTGCGCAGCTGGCTGGATTGGGGCTGCAGGTGTACAAGCTGCCGTCGACCAGTCCTGCCAATGCCAGCTGGAGTTGGGAGCGCAAATTGGCGGCGTGGCGCGAAGTAATGCAGGCAGCGGGCCTGCTGGACCAATAGAGAGAAAGTGAACGTGGCAGCACGCAAGAAAAACAACGCCGCTGGCGAAGCCGAAATGCCCCAAGTCAGCGTCTCTGACGACGGCGTCGCCCGCTATTTGCATTTGGGCACGCCCTGGGTGCAGGGTTCGATGAACCTCAAAAAGCCGTTCGACATCGATCTGGAGTACGTCCAGCGCATGATGGCATGGCTGCTGTTTGTCGATCCCGATACCGTGGCCGAACGCAAAGCGGTGCAACTGGGCCTCGGCGCAGCAGCGCTGACCAAGTTTCACTACAAAAAACTCAAGATGCACACGGCGGCGATCGAGATCAATCCGCTGGTGGTGAACATCTGCCGCAACTGGTTCAAGTTGCCGCCCGACAACGATATGTTGGAGGTGGTGCTGGGCGATGCTTCTATGGAAATTTTGAAGCCGCGCTGGCAAGGCGTCGTCGATGCGTTGCAGGTTGATTTGTACGACCACAATGCCGCTGCACCGGTGCTCGATAGCGTGGAGTTTTACCGTGACTGCCGCAACATGCTCACGCCCGAGGGTTGTATGACGGTGAACTTGTTTGGCCGCGCATCGAGCTACCAGCGCAGCCTCGACAAGATCACCGAAGCGTTTGGGCAAGACCACGTGTGGGCCTTCAAGCCCACCCGCGAAGGCAACACCATTGTGCTGGCGCAACGTCTGCCCACCCTGCTTGACCGCGAGCAGCTTCAAGCGCGGGCGGAGGCCATCCAGTCGCACTGGGATCTGCCAGCCAGTAAATGGCTCAAAGTTTTCAAGCCCGTGTTGCCCACAACAGACAGTGCCGCCTAGTGCTTCAGGCGATGCGTGAGTAGCAGGCGCTGCCTGCTGCGCAATCAAGAGCTGAACCCAGCCCGGTCGAGCGACTTGGCTGGGTTTTTTGCATTTTCAGCGCCGCTTAATTTGCTGCGCTGCAGCATGAAAACACCCCTTGGATAACCCTTGTTTCTAAGGGTAAGTACGTAAAAAGTCCTTGATTCTGTTCATGAAAAAGCCGCTTTAGTAGGTGGAATCCACATCAAATGCCCCTCGCTTTGCTTACAGAATTCACCCGGTCGTAAATCCTCTCTTGGGAGACGTTTCGTGAAAATTAAGAGTCAAAAAGACTTTTTTGCCGGTCTGATGTACTTGGTGGTGGGCTTGGCGTTTGCCATCGGTGCCTACGAGTACAACGTGGGCACTGCTGCGCGCATGGGCCCAGGCTACTTTCCGCTGATCTTGGGCGTGATCCTGGCACTCATTGGTGTGGTGATCGCATTGAAGGCCACCGTGTCTGGCCCTAAGGACGGCGATCCTATTGGTAAGTGGGCATGGCGTCCCATTTTCTTCGTGCTGGGTGCCAACTTTGCTTTTGGTATTTTGCTGGTCGGTATCCACAGCTGGGGCATTCCCGGATTTGGTTTGATCGTTGCGATCTACGCCTTGGTGCTGATTGCTAGCTATGCACGTAAGGAAGCCAATTTCAAGGAAACGCTGATCCTGGCCACCATCTTGGCTGCTGGCAGCTATGCGGTGTTTGTCTGGGCATTGAATCTGCAGTTCCCAGTCTGGCCTTCCTTCATCGTTGGTTAATGCCCCCCGGAGATTTACATCGTGGAATTGATTGAACATTTATCGCTGGGCTTTGGGGTCGCATTCACGGCCCAGAACCTGCTGTACTGCCTGATCGGCTGTATCTTGGGTACGCTGATTGGTATCTTGCCGGGCCTGGGTCCAGTGGCGACCATCGCCATGTTGCTGCCCGCCACCTACTCGCTGCCACCTGTGGCTGCGCTGATCATGTTGGCCGGTATTTATTACGGCGCCCAATACGGTGGTTCGACCACTGCGATTTTGGTGAACTTGCCTGGTGAGTCCTCGTCCGTGGTGACGATGATTGACGGCTACCAGATGGCACGTAAGGGCCGTGCAGGTCCAGCCTTGGCATCTGCGGGTATCGGTTCGTTCTTCGCAGGCTGCGTGGGCACCATCATCTTGGCTGCTTTTGCGCCTCCGCTGACTGAAGTGGCCTTCATGTTCGGCCCTGCTGAGTACTTCTCGCTGATGGTCTTGGGCCTGATTGGTGCTGTGGTGCTGGCTTCGGGTTCGCTGCTGAAGGCTGTGGGCATGATCGTGTTGGGTCTGCTGCTGGGCATGATCGGCACTGACGTGAACTCCGGTGTGGCGCGTTACAGCTTTGACATTCCAGAACTGACTGATGGCATCGACTTCGTGGTGATCGCCATGGGTGTGTTCGGTTACGGTGAAATCATCGCGAACCTGTCGCAGCCAGAAGACGAGCGTGAAATCTTCACGGCCAAGGTCAAGGGCCTGATGCCGACCAAGGAAGACTTGAAGCTGATGTTCCCCGCCATGGTGCGTGGTACGGTGCTGGGTTCGGCGCTGGGTATCTTGCCTGGTGGCGGCGCAATGCTGTCGGCATTTGCCTCCTACACCATCGAAAAGAAGACCAAGCTCAAGCCTGGTGAAGTTCCTTTCGGTCAAGGCAACATCCGTGGCGTGTGCGCTCCTGAGTCGGCTAACAATGCAGGTTCACAAACCTCCTTCATTCCTCTGCTGACCCTGGGTATTCCACCAAACGCCGTGATGGCGCTGATGGTGGGTGCGATGACCATCCACAACATCCAGCCTGGCCCTCAGGTGATGACCAGCAACCCAGAACTGTTCTGGGGTCTGATCGCCTCCATGTGGATTGGTAACGCCATGCTGATCATCTTGAACCTGCCCATGATTGGCATGTGGATCAAGCTGCTGTCGGTGCCTTACCGTTGGTTGTTCCCTGCCATCGTGCTGTTCTGCGCGGTGGGTGTGTACGGCACCAAGAACTCCGAGTTCGACGTGTGGATGGTGGGTATCTTCGGTTTCATTGGCTATGTGTTCTACAAGCTGGGTACCGAACCTGCACCGCTGTTGTTGGGCTTCATCTTGGGCCCCATGATGGAAGAAAACCTGCGCCGTGCACTGCTGCTCTCACGTGGTGACTGGAGCGTGTTTGTGACACGTCCTATCTCTGCCGTGATGCTGGTGTTGGCCGTGATCCTGTTGGTTGTCGTGTGCTTGCCATCTGTGAAGAGCAAGCGTGAAGAAGCCTTTGTGGAAGAGTAAAGCTGCACAAGCTCAATAAAAAAGCGCCCCTTAGGGCGCTTTTTTTGTTGGTGGGTACAGAGAAGTTTCCTAGGGTTTGCCCTTTTGTAAATAAAAGTTACAGGATAATTTCTGTCTGCTTGTGTGCGTGCAGCAGTGAGCCACCTTTTTCAGTGTTCAGCCCAAGGTAACAACCAACTATGAATTTAAATAATGTGCGCGTGGCGCCCAAGATGTGGGGAACCATCCTGGGTCTGTTGCTGGTACTGGTCATCAGCAATCAATGGGTGCGCAGCAATACCGAATCTGCTTTGCTGCAATCACGTGCAGAGATTTTGGACATCGAACGCAAAATCACTGCTACCTTGGAGCTCAGAGGCGCAGCCCTTGCCTCCGCCGAGATCAGCATTGCCCAGTTTGCGACCAGCGAACACCATGTGCAGCAGGGCTTGCTGCAGCGACTGGCGGAGAATGTCAAATTCACCACGCAAGCTTTTGAAAATCTTGAAAAGCAGCTCACCACACCTGCCGAGAAAACCCATTTTGCAGAGCTAAGCGCTGCGCGCGCCAAGCTCAACGAGATGCGCACCAAGGCGGAGCGCGAAGTCGATCCTGAAAACTACAACGCACGCGCTGATTTCGCATTTGGTGAATATGTGAAGGGTACGAATGCGTACTACGCGGCCTTTGCTGAGCTGCTGAACTACCAGGAAGCGCAACGCGAACAGGTGCTCCAACAAGCTGAAGCACGCCGCCAGCAAAGTGAGCTGACCGGCTGGGTGGTCAATGTTTTGTTGCTGGTGCTGGGCGTGATCGCAGCGCGTTGGTTGGTGCTGGGAATTAACCGCCCCTTGCAGCAAGCCGTTGCACTGACTGAATCCATTGGCGATGGCAAGCTGCTCATCGAAGCCGAGACCGAGCGACGGGATGAGTTTGGTCATCTGCTGAACGCTTTGGATGAAATGGCATTCAAGCTGCGCAATGTGATTGGCGAAGTCCGCACCGGCGTCGATGCGGTTTCTGCCGCTGCAGGTCAGATTGCCATGGGCAACCAAGACCTGTCGGCACGTACCGAACAATCCGCTGCCAATTTGCAGCAAACCGCCGCCAGCATCGAAGAAATGACGGCCAGCGTGAACCAGGCCGCCGATACCTCGCGCCAGGCCAACCAGTTGGCAGCCACGGCCGTCCAAGCAGCGACGCGCGGTGGTGAAGTGGTGCACCAAGTTATCCAGAGCATGGAGCAAATCAACCACTCCAGCCGCAAGATCAGCGACATCATTGGCGTCATTGACGGTATTGCATTCCAAACCAATATCTTGGCTTTGAACGCCGCGGTGGAGGCTGCACGTGCAGGAGAGCAAGGCCGTGGTTTTGCCGTGGTGGCAGGCGAAGTGCGCAGCTTGGCAGGGCGCAGCGCAGAAGCCGCCAAGGAGATCAAAGCCTTGATCGCTGCCAGCGTGAGCAATGTGGAGACTGGTTCTTCGCAAGTCAGTTTGGCGGGCGAGAACATGGAAGAGATCGTCACCAGCGTGCGCCGCGTGACCGACATGATTGGTGAGATCACGGCGGCTTCCAGCGAGCAGCGTGAAGGCTTTACGCAGGTCAACCAAGCCGTGAGCAACCTCGACCAAATGACGCAGCAAAATGCCGCCTTGGTGGAAGAGTCCAGCGCAGCGGCCAATGCCATGAGCGACCAGGCCCAGCGTTTGCTGCATGCTGTTTCGGTGTTTGATTTGGGCCAGGCGGCGGCAGTGCCTGCAGCAGCATTGGCTGTCGCCAAGCAGCCGATGGCAACCAAGACAGCGGCGGTGCCTGCGGCCCCAGCCAAAGCGGCCATTGCCCAAGCTGCTAAAGCACCCGCAAAACCAGCTGCTGCAGCGCCCGTAGCCATTGCAGCTTCTCCAGCAGTGGCCAAAAAAGAGCCGGTGGTCAGCAAAGCGACCAACGAAGACGACTGGGAAACTTTCTAAACCACGTCCTCTCTGAAGCAGCCCCGCGATGCGGGGCTGCTTTTTTTGCGTGGAGCGCGCAGCCAGGCGGTGGTCGCACAATAGACGCTGTCTGTTTTTTGCGTCTGGTTCATGACTGTTTTGCTCACTCCCCGCTCCCATCCCTTGCGCGCCCTGCTGCACAACGAAGTGCATGCACGTCCCTCTGAAGCGGTGGCCGGGCCTGCGGCCATCACCCACATCGTGATGTGGACCGACGCTGCGCAGCGCGAAGCCAGCCGCGCGCACCTGACGGCTTTGATGCACGACCACCACCGCACCGGCCCCGATGCGGATTGCACGCATTTACGCGTCGACTTTGGGCATTTCCGCCTGCGCTGGGAGTTGCACACCGAGTTTGTCTGCTGGACCTTCATGGTGCCGCTGGGTGCAGAGCAAGCCTTGCACGTGCGCAGTCCGCAAACGGCGATTGAACATGTGCCCCAGCAATGGCTGCAGCAGCTGCCTGGCGAGTGCCTGAGCAGCGTGCACCTGTGGATTGTGAAAGACGCGCAGTGCGAAGGCCTGGGCATCAAGCATGTGGTGCAGCACATGCTCAACGACGAAAGCCTGGCCGGCGCGACGGTGCACGCGGGCCACACGGAAATCTGTACCGACTTTGCCATCCATGCCGATGGCTTCTCGCGCATTTTGGTCAAACCTTCAGAGCACATCAGCGCGCGTCGCATGGGTCGTTTGGTGCAGCGCCTGCTGGAAATTGAAACCTACCGCATGGCCGCGCTGCTGGGCTTGCCCGTGGCGCGCAAAGCCACAGCCATGCTGGGCGCGGCCGAAAAAGAACTGGCGCAGCTGGCCATGGCGATTCGGGAGGCGCACCGCGCAGAAGAGCCGGAGTTGCTCGATCGCCTCACGCGTTTGGCAGGGCAGGTGGAGAGTGAATATGCGGCCACGCATTCGCGCTTTTCGGCGAGCAAAGCGTATTTCGAGTTGGTGGACCGGCGCATCGATGATTTGCGCGAAGAGCGCCTGTCGGGCCTGTTGACGATTCGTGAATTCATGGAGCGGCGCCTGTCGCCCGCGCGCAGCACTTGCGAATGGGCGTCGCGCCGTCAAAATGCTTTGTCTGAACGCGTCTCGCGAGTGAGCAACTTGCTGCGCACGCGCGTGGAAATTGAGCAGCAGCAAAGCAGCCAGCTGGTGCTGGAGGCCATGAACCACCGTCAAGGCATGCAGCTCAAGCTGCAATCCACGGTCGAGGGTTTGTCGGTGGCCGCTATCACCTACTACATCACCGGCTTGATCGCCTATCTGTCCAAGGGTGCGCACAAGCTGGGTTGGCCGATTTCACCAGAAGCCACGGCCGCGTTGGCGATCCCGGTGGTGGCGCTGAGCGTGTGGTGGTCGCTGCGCCGTTTGCACCACCGTTTATTTGGCGAAAAGCATTAAAAACATGAGCTTTCAGCCTTTGATTACTATGGTTTTGAAAGTACTTTGTGTCTGAAAACCTGATGAATCCTGGGCAAGCTGCTCAGAAAAAAGTGGCAACTGGCTTGATCTTGGCCGTGCTGGGGGCCATTGCCTTCAGTGGAAAGGCCATCATCGTCAAGCTGGCGTACCGCTATGGTGTCGATGCCGTCACGCTGCTCATGTACCGCATGCTGTTTGCCTTGCCCGTGTTTTTGGGCATGGCCTGGTGGGCCGGGCGCGGCAAAGATCCGCTCACGCTCCAAGACTGGCTGGGCATTGTGGGTCTGGGCTTGACGGGTTACTACCTGGCCAGTTTTCTGGACTTTGCCGGGCTGGCCTACATCACGGCAGCCTTGGAGCGCTTGATCCTGTACCTCAACCCGACGCTGGTGGTGATCTTGGGCTGGCTCGTTTACGGCCGCCGCATCACGCGCATCCAGCTGGCAGGGATGTTGCTTAGTTACTGCGGCGTACTGCTGGTGTTTGCCCATGAAGTCGGCGCCCAAGGCAAAGATGCCGTGTGGGGCACCTTGCTGGTGTTTGGCAGTGCCGTGAGCTATGCCATCTACATGGTCTACAGCGGCGAGATGGTCAAGCGCCTGGGTTCGCTGCGGCTGGTGGGGTTGGCTTCCAGCATGGCCTGCGCATTTTGTATTTTGCAGTTTGTGCTCACGCGGCCGATGTCTGCCATGCAGGTGGCGCCCGAGGTGCTGTGGCTGTCGCTGCTGAACTCCACGGCTTGCACCGTCGCCCCGGTGCTCATGGTGATGATGGCGATCGAGCGCATCGGCGCTGGCATGACCGCCCAGACCGGCATGATTGGCCCGCTGTCGACCATTTTGATGGGCGTATGGCTGCTCGATGAGCACTTGAACGTCTGGATGGTGGCAGGCACCATCTTGGTCATGGGCGGCATTTTTGTATTCACGCGCTGGGCGAAAAAGCCTAGTGCGACTTCATCCAGTTAGAGGAGTCAACACGATGGATTTGGGAATCGCAGGCAAGTGGGCCTTGGTGTGTGGCGCCAGCAAGGGGCTGGGCTATGGCTGTGCGAAAGCGCTGGTCGAAGAAGGCGTGAAC
>JBJEZV010000040.1:0-1440 GCA_051887595.1 Comamonas sp. | reverse complement strand
CCCGAAGAATTTGGTGCCATCTGCGCGTTTCTGTGCAGCCAGCAAGCGGGTTATATGACGGGGCAAAACATCTTGCCTGATGGCGGCTTGTACAGCGGCACGTTTTAAGAGCCGCAAGCACATCCAATAAAAAATGCAGCTGAGGCTGCATTTTTTATGAGGCAAGCGGGTGCTTATTTGCGTGAAGACACCACGATGCCGCCGACGATCAGCGCAAATGCCAGTCCGTGGTAGAGCTGCGGTGTCTCGCCCAAGATCGGGATCGACAGCAAGGCGGTGAACAGCGGAATCAAATTGGCAAAAAAGCCTGCAGTGGCAGGGCCCGCGCGTTTGACGCCTTCACCCCAAAAGCGATAGGCCAAGATGGCCGGGCCAATGACGATGAACAGCATGGCGGCTGCCAGCGTCCAGCTGGGATGAAAGAAGAATTCTCCCGCCCACATTTCCCCGCCCGTGATGACGGCTGACCAGGCTATGCCAAACACCATTTGCGCCATCAAAAATCCCATCCAGTCAGCGCGAATGGCTTCTTGGCCGGGCATGTTCTGTGCGCTGCGCGAGAGCAGCCAGCTGTAGAACGACCAGACGATGGTGGCCAGCAAAATAAACCAGTCTCCGGGCACCAGATGCAGACCCAGCAGCTGTGACATGTCTCCCCGGCTGAGCACGATGGCCACACCCAACACGGACAGCACAGCACCGATGGCTTGGCGCTTGCCAATGGCGGTGCCAAAGCACAGGCGGCCAATGAGCAGCATCCAAATGGGCATGCTGGAGCCCACCAGCGTGACGTTGATGGGCGAAGAGGTTTTCAAGGCCAGATACAGCAGGGCGTTGTAGCTGCCAATGCCCAAGATGCCGAGCCAAGCGTATTGCTTCCAGCATTGCCAGATGGCACTGTTTTTGCGTAGCACATAGGCCGCCCAAGGCAATAGCAGCACAAAGGCGATGCACCAGCGCAGCAAATTCAGGGTGAAAGGAGAAATCAGGTCATGGACCAGACGACCCACAATGGCGTTGCCAGCCCACAGCAGCGGGGCCATAGTCAGCATGGCAACCGTGCTGAATGTCAATGGGGAACTCATTGAAGCGATAGTAGCGCGCCTGTGTCAATGTGAGGCACTGTAATGAAGACCGCCTGCTGCGAAAAAACAGCAGGCAGAGATGAAGGAGGCTCAAAAAAATGATTCCAACCAGCACACGTGTGGTACAGATTCAGCAGCCGGGCGGGGCAGAAAACTTGACGCTGGTGACGCAGGCTTTGCGTCAACCTGGCGCTAGTGAAATCTTGTTGCGCCACCATGCGATTGGACTGAATTTTATTGACATCTACCAGCGCTCTGGGGTGTATCCGCTGCCCATGCCACTGTCCTTGGGCATGGAAGGCGCGGGCGTGGTGGAGGCCGTGGGCGACGGGGTGTCCCATCTCCAAGTGGGAGA